>JBDTXZ010000008.1:0-17805 GCA_040005935.1 bacterium
GTGGGTCGCAACCGCCGCTCAATTCCGCATTGCACCTGCGTTTGCCAGCTCGCGCTCCGGCAAACGTGCTACAAGGAGACAGCATGAAGTTTCTGATCGTCGATGATTCCGTCACCATGCGCCGGATTCTCGCCAACTCGCTCCAGCGAATCGGGTACAGCGATACCGTGGAGGCGGCCGATGGCCAGGAAGCCCTCAGCCGGTTCGACGCATCAATCCAATTCGTCGTCACCGACTGGAACATGCCGAACATGAACGGGATCGAATTCGCTCGCGCACTCCGTGCGCGTCCCGACGGCAAGAACGTTCCCATCCTGATGGTTACGACGCGCAGCGTGCGCGAGGACATCCTCGCCGCAGTCGAGGCCGGCGTAAACAACTACATCCTCAAACCCTTCACACCGCCCGTACTGAAAGAGAAAATCGATCAGATACTGTCGGTGACCGCTGGAGTGGCGGTATGATGACACAACGCCCAGCGAAGGATCTTCTGTACGACGCCCAGGCCTCGTACCCACTCGTCGACAACGCCATCGGCGACTTCTACGCCGACGAGCTCTTTCAGGCTGAAACGATGCAGGACATTCCGCGCGCCGCCGCGGCCAACACGTCGCTTCCGCAGACGCTCCTGCGCGCATATGCCGAAATTACCGGCATTCTCGATCGCTTGCGGGAGAGCCGCGGAATTCTGGAGCAGGCGGCCGTCGAGCGGCTCGTGCACATGAACGACAAGCTCAAGCAAGTATCGACCGCCACGGAGAACGCGGCGACGGATATCATGAACGGGCTGGATCGTTCGGGGGCGATGATGGATGAACTCGATGCACTCGCTGACCAGCCTGAGCACTCAACGCGTAGCGCGGAGATTCGCCAGTCGGTTCGCGATGAGTTGTTCGGGTTGATGGTGCATCTCCAATTCCAGGACATCACGGCGCAGCAGTTGGCATTCGCGTCGAGCATTATTCAGGAAATGGAGGGCCGTTTGGCGCACATCGTTCAGGCCTTCGACCCAAAGGCACTCGACACCACCCTGAACTTCGCGCCGCTTTCGCCCGAAGTTGGCCCGGTGAGCTTTGATCCACACGCCACGGCGACAAACGCGACCGATCGCCAGGTGATGGCGGACAAGATATTTCTCGTGAATCGCTGGAATACACCGGAAGCGTAAAGCACGCGAGGTGAGACAGTACTGTGCGCGCCCGGAGACCAAGTGCTCCGGGCGCGCGCTGCATTTCGGCCCCGCCTCAACATCCATGCGTGAGGTGCCGACACTCATACGCAACGCACTCCTCCAACGAACAGACGCATGCCGTACGCAGACAAACCACTGCCCGATTTGCTTCGCCAGCTGCGTGCCGATCTCAAGCGCACGTCCGCCGATGCCCTTGCCACACTCACGCGTCCGCGCGCTGGTTTGGCGATGCTGTCGGTTACGTTGCCACGCGCGCTCTGCACCGCGCGTCACCTCGCCGCGCTGTCTGCCGAAGCGCTGGATGTCGCGGACGACGCCACAACATGGGCGACCCACGGAACGAACGTCCTGAGTGCCGTTCGCGCCGCAACGAACGCGATTGCCGAACATGTCGATGCTCCGGATGATTTTGGACGCGAGCTCGTGCTCACCCAAGCGGGCCAACGGCTCCTCGTCGCACTCGGGCGCGACACCGCCGAGTGGTTTCGCGATGAGGCTGCCCAGCCGAAGACAGGCGAGACGAACGATGCGTCCACTTCCGCTAGCTCAGACCTCGATGCCGCTGCGACGCTCATCCTGATGGTCGAGGTGAATGAACGCGACGAGATGGAGCGCATTCGCGATCACCTCCGCCGATTTGCGACCGACGACACGGCTGGTGCGTTTGTTCGCGGGCTGGCAAAAGAAGCCGAGTCGTCGCTATGCGTGGTGCTCGAGTCGATTGATTCTGGTCACGACGCGAATGAAGCGCTTGCCGCCGCGGCCGAGTGTGTGGGAAAGGCCGTTCGCGCGCGCGACGAGGAGGAAGATGCGGCGACACGCGCACCTCGCATTATTTCCGCCGCGGTCGCTGAGGCAGCCACGAACGCAGTTCCGGCAACAGATGCTCCAACACCAACGTCGGCAGCTGTTGGATCAGTGACGATGGACGAGTTGCCCGAGGGCGATCATGAGCTGATCAGCGAATTCATCATGGAGTGCTCCGAGTACCTGGAGAGTGCCGAAGCGGCGTTGTTGCATCTGGAAATCGCGCCCGGAGATCTGGAAGCGATCAACACGGTCTTCCGTGCGTTTCACACGGTGAAGGGCACGTCCGGATTTCTGGGCCTCCACGATATCGCGAACTTCGCGCACGAAGCCGAGTCGGTGTTCAGCCGAGTTCGCGATCATGAAATCGAATTCGCGGGTGGCATTCCCGATTTAGCCCTTGGCGCACTGGATCTGATCAAGGCGTTGCTGGCCGAAGTCGAAATCGGACTCAGTGGGCAACCGATGACGCGTCCCTCAAACTACGACGCGGTGCTGCAACGGATGGCGAGCGTTGCAGGGAGCGTCGCCCCTGCCGAGCCGGTTCTCGTTGCGCCTTCCTCGCCTGAGATAATCGCCGCCGCGCGTCTCGCCATCGTGCAGGACGAAATGCCGCAGGACGACGCATCGGTGCTGCGAGAGCCCCGCAGCGCGGCGAGTGAGCTGTCGATCCGCGTGAGCACCGATCGGCTCGATCGGCTCATCGACATGGTTGGTGAATTGGTCATTGCGCACACGATGATCGCGCAGGACGAACACGTGTTGGCGCCTGGACAGCACGAGTTGGCGGCAAAGACGAATCACGCCGGCAAGATGGTGCGCGAGCTCCATGACTTGAGTCTTTCCATGCGCATGGTGCCGTTGAAGCCGACCTTCCAGAAGATGACGCGCCTGGTGCGCGACGTCGCACAGGGCCTTGGCAAGCAAGTCGTCTTCGCGACGGAGGGTGACGAGACAGAGATCGATCGGAACATGGTCGATGCGCTCAGCGATCCGCTGGTGCACATGGTTCGCAATGCCATCGATCACGGCATCGAGACGCCGGACGCTCGCGCCGCGGCGGGCAAGCCGCGTCAGGGCACGATTCGGTTGTCCGCGAAACACGCTGGTGGCTCCGTGGTGGTGCAACTGCGTGATGACGGCAAGGGACTCGATCGTGATCGCATCATTGCGAAGGCCATGGAACGAGGGTTGATCGAATCAGCGGCGAAGATGTCCGAGGCGGAGATCTTCAGCCTCATTTTCGCGCCCGGCTTTTCGACGGCCGAGAAGGTGACTGATCTGTCGGGGCGCGGCGTAGGCATGGATGTCGTGCGTCGCAACATCGAGACGCTACGCGGCCGCATCGAGATCGAATCCACGCGGGGTGAGGGAACGCTGTTCACCGTGCGCCTGCCTCTGACGCTCGCGGTGTCGGACGGCATGCTCATCCGCGTCGGCAAGGAGCGCTACATCCTGCCGACAACGAGCATCTTCAAGAGCTTCCGACCCGATCGTGAGGAACTCTCCACGATTGCCGGCCGAGGCGAGATGGTACGGCTGCATGACCAGATCATGCCGATGTTCCGCTTGCACCGAATCTTCAACGTGCCGGGCGCGGTGTTGGACCCTTGTCATGCGCTTGTTGTCGTCGTTGCCTCCGGTGAGCAGCGCGTCGCGCTACTCGTCGACGAACTTATTGGCCAGCAACAGATCGTGGCGAAATCACTCGGCGATAACCTCGGCAAGATCGAAGGGGTGTCTGGCGCGGCAATACTCGGCGACGGTCGCATAGGACTCATTCTCGACATCGCGGAGCTGCTGGTGTTGGTTCGCGGTGGGGACACTGGCACGGGCGCGGCGCGGGCCGTCGCCTGATTCGCCTCGGTGCGTTGGCATTTCAGTTCGTGTCACGACGTGCCGATACTCATCACGCACGCTCTCGTCTCCAACAAACCCCACTGGTACCGAACATGAGCCTTGAACCAGGCGCCGCTGCTGCCCGCACGAGCGTTCGCGAGCGCTGCGGAAAATTTCTTACGTTCTTCCTCCACGGTGAGGAGTACGGCCTGGAAATTCTCAAGGTGCACGAGATCATCGGGATGCTGCCGATCACGCGCATTCCGCGAGCGCCCGACTTCATTCGTGGCGTGATCAATTTGCGCGGCAAGGTCATTCCGATCATGGACCTGCGAACGCGCTTCTCGATGCCCGCTGCGGATACCGACGAAGGCTGCATCATCGTCGCGCAGATTCGCGGCCTGCAGATCGGCATGGTGGTGGACAAGGTGTCCGAGGTCTGCAACGTCTCGCCCGACGAGGTCGAAGAGACGCCGAGCTTCGGTGTTGAGGTGCACACTGAATTCCTGCTTGGCCTGGCCAAGCAGAATGGACGCGTCAAGTTGCTGCTGGACATCGATCGTGTACTGACGCTCACGGAGTTTGCCGCGGCGAATGTCGTCGCGGCGGGATGACGACGACGCCCGGCCAGTGCCGATGCTGACCGGCACGACGCTGCGGCCGAGCGAGTTCGCAGCGATCAGCGCCATGATGTACCGCATCTCGGGGGTGAACCTGGCGCATGGGAAGGAGGGACTGGTGGAGTCGCGCCTGTCGTCGCGGTTGCGACATCTCCAACTCACCAACTATCGCGAGTATCTCTCGTACGTCGACAGCGATCGCACGCAGACGGAGCTATCAACGCTCGTCGACCTGCTCACGACGAACAAGACGAGCTTCTTTCGCGAGCCGCAGCATTTCGATTATCTGCATCAGCAGGTATTGCCGCGGCTTCATGCCCGCGGAGACGATGCACGATTCTGGAGTGCGGGGTGCTCGTCAGGCGAAGAGCCGTTTACGCTGGCGATGTTGATTGCGGAGCAGTGGGTTGCGCCGAACGCTCCACGAGCACGCATTCTGGCAACGGATCTGTCGACGCGGATGCTCGCGAAGGCAACCGCCGCCGAGTATGCCGAAGAGCTGGTGAACGATCTCGGCCGATCGCGTATTGCGCGGCATCTGGATGTCGTGGGCAACGCGACGACAACGCGATATCGCATCAAGCAGCCGTTGCGCGACATGGTGCAAATCGCGCGGTTGAACTTGATGCAGCCTTCCTGGCCGATGCGCGGGCCCTTCGACGTCATCATGTGTCGCAATGTGATGATCTATTTCGACACGCCAACGCAGGAACGACTGGTCAACCGGTTGTGGGAATTGCTCGCACCGGGCGGCTCACTGCTGGTGGGTCATTCCGAGAGTCTCACGAGCCTCACTCACAAGTTCTCGTATGTCCAGCCAGCAACATACGTTCGCTGACCGATCGCGGGCACCGCGCACCAAGCTCGTCGTTGGCGTCGCGGATATTGCGGCGACGGCAGACGCGACGGAGTGCATCATCACGTATGCACTGGGCAGTTGCCTGGGCGTCACGGTGCATGATCCTGTCGCGCGCGTGGGTGCGATGCTCCACGTCATGCTGCCCGACTCGACGATCGACCGGGACAAGGCGCGACAGAATCCGGCGATGTTCGTGGACACTGGGGTGCCGCAACTCTTTCGCGAGGCGTATCGCCTTGGCGCTGTCAAGCAGCGGCTGATCGTGAAGGTCGCTGGCGGCGCCGCGGTGCAGGCTGGCTCCGACATGTTCGAGATCGGCAGGCGCAACATCGTTGCTCTTCGAAAGGTGCTGTGGAAGAACGGCGTCCTGATCGCGGCGCACGACGTGGGCGGCACGATGTCGCGGTCCCTCACCCTCGACGTCGCGACGGGTACGCTCACGCTCCGCATCGGCGCTGTCGACGCCTCACTCTAGCCTCTCCGGATTTCACAATGGCTCTCAACGTTCTGGTCATCGACGACAGTGCGGTCATGCGCGCGATGATCATCCGCACGCTGCACCTGATCGACCTCGAGCTCGGTGCAGTACTGCAGGCGTCAAATGGAGAGGAAGCACTGTCGGTGCTGGATGCGGAGTGGATCGACATCGCCTTCGTCGACATCAACATGCCTGTGATGAATGGCATGGAGCTGTTGAAGCAGATCTCCACGCGGCCGTACGCCGGTTGCCTGCGCACGATTGTGGTGTCCACCGAAGGCAGTGATCCTCGCATCGCCGAGGTGCGGGCGTACGGTGCCGCGTTCGTGCACAAGCCGTTCACGCCGGAAGACCTGCGTGATGTGGTGATGCGCCTTACGGGAGTCGAATCGTGAATTCCTGCGAGGTGTCACTCGCGTCCACCGCGACGCGTACACTCGAGGACATGTGCTTCTTTGCCGTGTCACCACTGCTCAGCGATTTGCAGCGCGATGCGCGTACGGATGGTGCGATGGAGGTGCTGTTTCATGGCCCCAAGTCGGGGCGGCTCGTGATTCGTCTTGCTGGTGGCGCCTTGACCACGCTCGCGTCGAATATGCTCGGCGACGTCTACGGTAGCCCGGACATGCAGCTCGACGCACTGGGCGAAGTGGCAAACGTGATTTGCGGCAACCTGCTTCCTGTCATCTGCGGAACGAGGGAGGTGTACCACATCAGCGTCGCGCGATCGGCTGTCATGCTCGAATGGAACGAGCCAGGGCTCAAGGCCGCTGTGCGTCTCGGACTTCAGGATGCCGGCCGAGCCGATCTCCAGCTCTATATGCATCCCACCGCGGGCATCGCATGATCCGAGTCCTGATCGTCGACGATTCGGCGCTGGTCCGAAAGGTCCTCAGCGAGGAGCTCTCGCAGTTCTTCGACATCGAGGTGGTTGCCACGGCGTCGGATCCGTATGTCGCGCGCGACAAGCTGCTGCAACTCCATCCGGACGTCATCACGCTCGATATCGAGATGCCGCGCATGGATGGGTTGTCCTTCCTGGCGAAGCTGATGAAGCATCGGCCCACGCCGGTGGTGGTCGTCAGCTCTGTTGCGCCAGAGAACAGCGAGACTGCGTTGCGCGCTCTTGCGTTGGGCGCGGTGGAAGTCGTGAGCAAACCCGGTTCGGCGTATTCGGTGCCTGAGGTTGGGCGCACGCTCGTGCGTGCGATTCGTGCTGCCGCGTCCGCGCGAGTTCGCGCTCCCGAGCCGAGCATCGAGATACCGCGCAGGCCGCTGACGTTCGAGACCACGAACAAGATCATCGCGCTTGGTGCGTCGACTGGTGGGACGACGGCGATCGACGGGCTGTTGCGAAGTCTTCCTGCTGCGTCACCGGGCATCGTGATCGTGCAACACATGCCACCGCATTTCACGAAGGCGTTCGCCGAGCGGCTGAACGGTGTGTGCCCAATGGAAGTGCGTGAGGCGAAGGATGGTGACTCCGTGATTCCGGGTCTCGCGCTCATTGCGCCGGGCGACAAGCACATGCTGCTGCAGCGCGATGGCGCACGGTACGTCGTTGCAGTGAAGGACGGTGCGCGCGTGCATCACCAGCGTCCGGCAGTGGATGTGCTGTTTCATTCCGTAGCGCGCTGTGCGGGTCGCAATGCGGTCGCCGCGCTGCTGACCGGAATGGGCGCTGATGGCGCCGCGGGGATGGTGGCGTTGCGCGCGAGTGGCGCCTACACGATTGCGCAGGACGAAGAGAGCTGCGTGGTGTTCGGGATGCCCAAGGAGGCCATCAAGCTCGGTGGCGCCGATGAGATCACACCACTGAAAAACATTCCGGATGCGTTGATGAACGCACTTGCTGGAAGCCGGAGCCCTGTCGGAGTGTAAACCGGCTGACCAAAGCAACTTGGCCCAGGTTCAAGCCCGAAAGCCGCCATGAAGATGAGAACGCCCCGAGGCAACATGACCTCGGGGCGTTTTCGTTCGAGCGGAACGTGGAAGGGCTACTTGACCGCGACGATCTTTACGCCAGCCACTGACGCGCTGGCACTCACGTAGCCAATGCCGCCCGGCGTCGCCTTCACATAGGCGATGACGTCGTCGTCACTTCCCTTTGACGGCGGGGGAACATCCTTGCCGGAGAAGATCTGCTGCTGCCAGAACGTCTCGACGGCCGCGACGCTCTTGCCCAGCACCGCCTTGTCGAACGCGATGCGCACGGGCGATGCCTTGGCCTGATATACCGGGGATGCTGCCGTCCCGTTCGCGAACTTGTCCGACTGCTTCAGGAAGATCTTGCTGGCCTGATCGACGCTGATTTCAGCGACGCCGGCACCGCTGTTGACGATCATCTTGTACTCCTGCGCGGCCGCGCTGCGAGCAGCGCTCGTCAGGGCAACGGTCGCGCACAGCGCGATGATGAACTTACGCATGGTGGATTCTCCGGTTAGAAGCTGACGGCGACGCTAGCGATGCCGTAGTTGGCCTTTGAACGCGGAGCAGCTTTCATGACGAACGGCGGAGCCGACGGCGGGATGATCGTTGGTACCGAGGTGTCGAACGAGTAACCATCCGCCTGGTGGAGCTCGACCTTGAACTTCACATTCGCAGATGGCGCATAGTTCACGGCACCCGCAAAATCGTTCGAGAGATTCAGGTCGAGATCGGGAATTGATGAGGGGAAGTGGATGAGGTTCCTGGCGGTGTTGTATTCGCCAAACACCGCAACCTTTTCGGTGAACTTCACACCACCCTGCGCGTACCAGGAACGAAACGCGGTCTCCGAATGTCCCTTGCCAGCATAGAAGTTCTGCCATTCGGCACGCGCAACGAACCGCGAGAAGTCGCCGTCGACGGACACCATGCGAGCCTTCGTGGTGGACTCCGACGTATCCCCAATGGCTCCCGCCATCTGAAAGCGATTCCAGAACGTCCCCACGCGGAGGCCCTCAATCGGCGTGCGCAGCCAGAGTTGCGAGGCGGCCGAGTTGATGGCGCGGAGTGAAGCCACGGTCGTTCCCGTCGGGCTGGGCAGCGTGTACTTCACGCTGAAGGCACCACCCATTACGTGTGCGTCCAGGCCCCAGTCGTGACCGAGGTCAAAGCTGCGGGACACAACAACGCCGTCGATGTTCTCGAGTGTCTCGCCGTAAAACGACTCGCGGAAAAACGGAAGCAGCGTGCCAACGAAGCGGACTTCGTTGAAGATGCCGCGCGGAAGCGGATTGCGGCCGAGCTTCACGGTGTAGCCGGCGGCCTTCTTCTCGTAGAACGCCCAGATGGGCTGGATCTCCGGCTCGATCGACTTCTGCGGAGCATCGCCAAGTCCACGGTTGAGCAGTTGAATCACCACGCGATCGTTGTTGTCGAGCTTGTAGCCGACCAGGAGCGTCATGGCGCGATAGTCGGACGTGCCATCCTTATTGACGCCGAACACCCCGAGCCCGTCGGATTTGCCATACGACGTGTTGAGCGATCCGTGAAGAGATACTCTGTCCGTCCAGTCCTGTGCGCCCACAGACGCCGCGTTAAACAGCACCGCAGATGCAACCGCAGCGAAGGACGTGCGCGAAATAGTACTGAAGTTCATTGACAAGATTCCCCGTGATATGCGTGCGTGAATGAAGAGCTAGAATTCGCTGAGCGAGGCAAAGCTCTCGAGGTCCAACCCGGTGGAGAGACGAGCTCTGTTGCCGTGCGTGGTGGTGGTGCTGCGTTCCGGTCGTCGAGTGCGCTGTCGCCGCGCAGGCCGGTCTTGCGCTGACGTCGCGAACTGCGCCGCCAACTGGTTCATCTCATTGGCCTGCGCCGTGAGCTCTGTTGACGCGCCTGCTGACTCTTCCGCATTCGCCGCCGTTCGTTGCGTCAAGTCGCGGATGCGACTCATCGAACCGGTGATCTCGGCGAGCTCCTTCTCCTGGGTATGCGCGCCGTTGGCGATTTGCGTCATGACGTCACTGGCGCGTTCGACGGCGGTGTTGATCTCATTCAGCACATCACGCACGCCGTCGTTGAGCGTGACGCCAATCTCGGCGCGCTGTACCGACGCTTCGATGAGCACCGACGTGTTACGCGCCGCTTCGGCTGCCCGGAGGGCGAGTGCGCGCACTTCGCCAGCAACCACGGCGAAGCCGCGGCCGGCCTCGCCAGCGCGTGCTGCTTCGACGGCGGCGTTGAGGGCAAGGAGGTTTGTCAGGAACGCGATTTCGTCGATCGTGCGAACGATTTTCGCGCTCTGGTCTGCGGACGACTTGATCTCGTTGATGGCGTCGGCGAGTTGACTCATGCTCTCCACGCCCTTGTGCGTGCTCACGCGCGCGCCGTCCACGATCTTCAGTCCTGACGTCGCATCAACCGCATTGCGCTTCGTGCGGGCACCAACGATGTGCAAACGCTCCGACACCTCGTCGACCGAGCCAGCCTGCTCCGCCGCGCTGGCCGCGAGGTCGCGACTGCCGTCGCCGATCTCTGATGCTGCGCTATTGACCTGGTTGATAGCCGCCTGCAATTGCTCCAACGTGGTGCTGATGGTCATCAGTGCCGAGTTGAGGCTGTCCTTGATCGCGGCATGGTCGCCCTTGTAATCGCCCGTCATGCGCGCGGACAGGTCACGGGCCGCAACGCGCTCGAGCACCGCACGTGCTTCTTCGAGCGGACGGCCCAATGCGTCGAGCATCTCGTTGGTGCCATGCAGGAGATCGGCGTAGGCGCCTTCGAACTTCTCGGGAGAGCCGCGGCGCGCCAGTTCGCCGTTCCGCGCCGCTTCGATGAGCTTGCGCGCTTCGGAGATGATCGACGCCAACGTTTCCGTCGCGCGGTTCATGCTCCGCGACAACACGTCCTCGTCGGAGCGCGGAGAGACGGTCGCGGACAGGTCGCCGCGCGCCAGGCGATCGGCCGCCGTAGCAATGTCGCCGATGTAATCCACCATGCCGCGGAACGAATTCGCGAGCACGCCCACTTCGTCGGCCGCGTGATACTGGATGTGTTGGTCGAGGCGCCCACGGGCAATACCGTCGGCCGCGCGCGCCATGTCGCGTAGTGGGCGCAGTACGGACCGCAGCGTGCCGATCGCGACGACGAAGAGAACGCCAAGCGAGGTCACGAGGACGACGACAATGGCGAGCGAGGTCTTTTGTTGCGCCGACCGAGCGGCGCTGAACGCATCGCCGATGCGCGTCTGGTCTCGCTTGGAATGCGCATCGAGAGAATCGCGAAGAGACGCGAATCCCACCGACATCTCTCGCAATTGTGCCGTGCAGTTCTCGCCCAACGAGCCGGCGATCATTCCGATGCTCGTGTGCCGTGCTTGCGCAAAGTACGCGTGGAAGGCAGCGCCGATTGCCTGTCGTTCACGCGGGTCGATGACCGGATTTCCCTCAGACGCCGCGAGCACCCGCTCGAATCGCCTGGCGATGGAGTCCGTTGCCGCGACCTGCGTCGTGTCGGCGACCCCAACAGCGTCGCGGAGGGCGCGCTGCAATGAGCCCAGTGCGTCCACCAGCTCTCGGCTGGTTTCCAGCGAGGGCGAGTATCCCTTTTCGATCTGCGCCAATTGATCGCGCGCGATTCGCCCAAAGGCGAGCGTCACGGCCAAGGCAGCGAGGAAGCCAAGCGCGGCGATGGCGGGTAAGGCGAGGATCCTGAATCGGAGCGGAAGTGAGCGCAGCATTGCACGTGGTGTGGCAGCGTTCGCGCAGCACTACGGCCGGCCTTCCCGGACGCGCGCGCTGAGGCTACTTGAAGCCGTTCACGTGGAGGTATCGGCCGGGTCTCGAGAGAACTGAAATGCGCTGACGTCCAATCCCCCATCGCTGGTGAGCCGATCGGGGATCGAGTAGGTTCTCGGCTGTCAGGAGGGGAGCCATGAGGATCGTCGCAACTCTAGTCGTCGTTGCAGTGCTCGTACCGACGGCGTTGCACGTGATCGTTCGACCGGAACCGGTCGTCGACGACCCTGTCGCCGTCGCCAACGACAACCGAACGCCCGCCGGCCGTCGCGTGCGCGACACGCTCGAGTTGCGTCTAACGGTGGGCCGCGCGGCCTGGCAGATCTTCGGCGATAGCAGCGCCCCCATACACCGGCAGTCCGGATAGCCTCGTCATCAACGGCGCTTCTTCGCCGCTCACGAAGTAGCTGCACGTCGGAACGACATATAACCTCCGGCTGGCCGACATATCCGTGTTTCGACAGCGCCTATGGTTCCGCCTGACGCGCGACTCATCGCTGACGTCGTGGCGCGCGCTTGCCAAGGATGGATTTACGCTCCCGGCGTCTCGGCCGTCACCGCGCGCCGCCAGCGTGTCGTCCGACAAGAAGCGCGCAGTGCGACCGAGGGACCTGCTCTTCCCGCCTTTACTTACTCCAGGGTGGTGTGACGCCCACCGCCCGCGCATAGGAGATGAGCTGCCCGAGATGCTCGTGCAGATCACCCGTCATCGCAAACGTCGCTCTCGGCAGCGTATACCCCCATGGCTTGTACGCGCCCGTGAGTTTCGCAGGGTCGCTCGCCGAGAGTTGTGCCTGTGCATGCGCCCATGACTTGTTGAGCTCTGCGATGACGTCCTTCTTCGCGGTGATCTTTTCCTTGGCTGGAAGCGTTTCGCGCGGCGGACCGAAATCAGCCGGCGGTGTGCCGCCGACCGAACCAGGCACGTAGAAATACCACTCGCTGGCGACATGCATCAGCGCCTCCGACACGGAGCGCACGCCCGGCGACGGCCGCCATGAATACTTTTCCTCCGGAATGGCGTTCGCGAGCGCCATGAACTTGGTATGCAGGGTATCGAGGTCGGCCATATACTCGTGGCGGATGGTCGCCGCCGACTTGGCATCGATGACATCTTGCGCGTTCGCACGATGCGTCGGCACCAGCGCGGCGCCGAGCATGAATGGCAGGGTGAGGAGAGAGATTTGGCGGCGGAGTGGGAGTGGCACGACGCGCTCCAGCAAAGGTGGGGTTCGTGAATTCTGGCTTGAGACCGCTGACGACAAGACCCGCGCGCACGGTCCCTTGTCACGAAAATGCGGCCCCTGCGCACGCGTCGCCGACTTTCGACTGCTCGCCGCTCGGCAGCTCAGCCAGCGATCAGACAGCAACAGCGCAGCGTCAGCGCGTGAGCGCATCCACGTCAAGGACGAACCCGACACCACGTACGGTCGCCAGTCGTGGCGTACACGCCCGCGCGTTCAGTTTGGCACGGAGGCGATTCATCGCGGCGTCGATCATGTTGGACGCAGGGTCGAAGTTCATTCCCCAGACATTGGCAAGCAGGTCGGCGCGCGACACCACCTGACCAGGCCGCAGCATGAAGTGCTCGACCAGCAAAACCTCCTGCGGCGTCAGCGCGAGGGCGCGCCCCGAGCAGGTCACTTGCCGCGTCTTTCGCTCGAGAGTCATCTGCCCAACGACGATCCGCTCACTTCGCACCGCACCGCCGCGACGGAGCGCCGCACGGACACTCGCCGTGAGTATCTCATTCGACACCGGCTTCAGTAGGTAGTCATCCGCACCGGCGTCCAACGCACGAACGATGTCGTCATCGCCGGCTCGCCCGGTCATGATGATGATCGGCATCGTCTGCCCTGCGTGACGGATGCCCATGACCACCGCGACGCCGTTGCGGCCGGGCAACTGCACATCGATGAGGGCGAGATCGAAACCGCCAGCGGCACCAAGGTGAACTCCCTCGTCGCCATTGCCGGTTGTCTTTACGCGATGGCCGGCCTCAGTGAGCACCTTGGACATCCACTTGGCGACGATCGGCTCGTCTTCGACGATCAGGATGTGCAATCGCGCCTCGTGAAATTTGACAAAGCTCACAGCTCTGTGAGGAAACAATAACGGTTCTGTGAGGTTCGGAAGAATCTGAACAGCCGATGCTAGAGAACAGGGACCGCGCCGTTCTCAGGGAACGGATCGTCGTCCGCGTTCGCACAACACCAAAATACGGATCGCACGCAATGGCATGGTTCTACGATCTTCCCCTGCGCCGGAAGCTGACGGGCAGCTTCATGGCCGTCGCTGCGCTCTGTCTCGTGCTCGGAGGCATTGGGCTTCGCGCCATCCACTCGATCCAAGTGATGAGCGACGACATCACGGGCAATCAAGTGCCCTCGATGATTGGGCTTTCGCAGATCAACGCTGGCATCATCGACGCGCGTCGGTTGGAAATGGCGATGATCGTCTACAAGCTCAACAAAGACGAGGCCGCGTTCGCCAAGCGGCTGGACGAGTATAGATCGGGCGTCCTCAGGGACAAGATCGAGAAAGGACGTGCCCTGTACGAGCCGCTCACGCGACCATCGGAGGAGGACGTCCTCTGGAAAGAGCACGTCAAGGCATTCGCCGACTATGCAAGCTACATGGACCGGCAGATTGCCTTGCTGCAAGCAGGCTCCGCGGACTCAGCGCGCGTTATCGCCGGAGGGGAGGGCCATCGCCTCTTCATCGCCACCAGGAGCACGATGGACAAGCTCTCGGACCTATGGGGGACCTACGTCGCCGCGAATCAGTTGGCCGTCGCCAACTCGGTTACGAGCGCGAAGTATCAGTTGCTCGCTGCCGTGCTGGTCGCGATCGCCCTGGCGCTGGGCATTGGCTTCATGGTCGGTGGATATCTCACCCGAACCCTTTCATTGATCTCGGAGCGCTCCCAGCAGCTGCGCTCGACGTGCATCAACAATCTCGGCAAGGGAATGGAAGCGCTGTCACGTGGTGAGCTCGACATGAAGGTCGAGTACGGGACGGAGCTCATGAAGCTCGAGCAAAAGGACGAGCTCGGAGCACTTGCACGCCACGTCGATGACATGATTACGCATTCGGTCGCGACCATCGCGTCATACGAGCGGGCCGCGGCAAGCATGCGCGAAACCGTGCGGGAGAGCCAGGCGCTCATTCTGGCCACGCGCCTCGGCAAACTCGAGACGCGCGCTGATGCGTCGCGCTTTCAGGGCGGCTTCCACGCGTTGGTGGATGGGCTCAATCAAATGTGCGAAGGCGTGTCCGTGCCGCTGCGCGAGGCAAACACCGTCTTGCAGCGCCTCGCCGAGCGCGACTTGAGCGCGCGCATGACAGGCCGCTATGAAGGCGAATACGCAAGAATGAAGGAAGCCATCAACTCGGCAGCCGCCAATCTCGACGAGACCCTGTCGCAGGTGCAGGACGCCGCCGCACAAGTGGCCAATGCTGGCTCCGAAATCACGGCGGGCAGCCAGTCCCTCGCGCAAGCCGCGAGTGAGCAAGCAGGGGCGATCGAGGAAGTGTCGAGCAGCCTGCAGGAAATGGCGTCGATGACGAAGCAGAATTCGGACAACACGCGCATCGCAACGACATATGCCGCCGAGACTCGCGCCAGCGCGGCCGACGGCGTGGCGCGCATGAAGGAACTCTCGAGCGCAATCAACAAGATCAAGACGTCGGCAGACCAAACGGCCAAGATCGTGAAGACGATCGACGAAATCGCCTTCCAGACGAATCTGCTCGCGCTCAATGCGGCAGTGGAAGCAGCACGCGCGGGAGACGCAGGCAGGGGCTTTGCCGTCGTCGCTGACGAAGTACGCAATCTCGCCATGCGCAGCGCGGAGGCTGCCAAGTCGACGGCAGCGCTTATCGAAGAGTCGGTGGTGAACGCGAATGGCGGCGTGACGATGAACGCCGAAGTGCTGAAGACGTTGGGCGCAATCAACGCGCAGGTCGTGAAGGTTTCGGATGTCGTTGCGGAGATCGCCGCGGCGACCGAACAACAATCGCAGGGCGTCGAGCAAATCAACGGCGCCGTGCTGTCGATGAACGGCGTGACACAGCAGATGGCGTCCGGCGCCGAACAGTCGTCGGCCGCGGCGGAGGAATTGGCGAGCCAGTCACACATGATGACGGACATGGTGGGGCAATTCCAGCTCACCAACGCAGGCGCGGCAAAGTTGCGTCCTGCGGCCCGTCGCCCAACGCACCCCAACCGCAACCACAGCCGCCCCGCCGCTCGGCCCTCCAAGGCCATGCCAAACGGAAACGGTGGCTCGACGCGATTCGAGGCGGAGAAGTTGCTCCCCTTCGATGATGATGCGCTGCTGACGAGCTTCTAACTATTTTCGGCGGAGTTGAAGGGGGTGCGGAGGTGATGCAGGGGTGCAGATCCTTCGACTCGCTTCGCTCGCTCAGGATGACAGGACTCGTCGCTCCCTCTCCCTCTCCCGCTCTCCACACTGTTCACCGTTCACCGTTCACCGTTCACCGTTCACCGTTCACCGTTCACCGTTCACCCTTTGCTGGACCTCGCACGCGTCGCAGTTGTGGCATACCCACCCGTCCTCGACTGCCTCGCCAAAGTACTCGAGTAGAAAGCGTGTCCGGCACCGCGCGCTCTGACAGTACGACACCATGCTGCGAAGCTTTGCGCGATCCTGCTCGCGTCGGTCTTCGTAGTCGGTGAGATCCGCGCTGAGATTCACGGACGTCAACTGGCTCTGAAGCCGCTGCCACCCTCCGCCACGATGCTCGCGGACCAAGCCGTGACGCTTGAGTAGCGTAAGAACGGTTCTCGCCTTCCGGCGCGCCACGCCGGACTGCTCAGCAAGCGTATCCAGCTCGACACGTTCCAGGAGCGGATACTGCTCGAGCAAGAGCGCAACCATCGCGGCCTCCTCCACATCCGGATATTTGCCGCCGAGGAAGTACGACTGTACGCGCGAGTCCTCGACGCGATAGAGAATTGTGCAGGTTGCCGGCTGGCCATCGCGTCCCGCGCGTCCAGCTTCTTGATAGTACGCCTCGACGGAGCCGGGAAAGTGATAGTGGAGCACGAAGCGCAAATCGCGCTTGTCGATGCCGAGCCCGAATGCGTTCGTCGCGATCATTGTTGCGACGTTGCCTCGCATGAACGCGTCCTGCGACGCCTTGCGATCTGGCGCGTTCATCTTGCCGTGATACAGGCCGATCGCGAACCGGCCCTTCAACTGCGCGTGCAATCGCTCCGCTTCCTTGATCGTCGCCGCGTAGATGATTCCGCTGCCAGAGCCCGCGGAGAGGATGCGTTCAACTTCGGCGTCCTTGCTCGCCTGATTCACCGTACGACGAACCTCGAATCGCAAGTTCGGCCGAGCGAATCCAGTGATCGTGATGTGCGGGTCCACCATGCCCAATTGACGCGCGATGTCGGCGCGCACCTGAGCGGTGGCCGTTGCGGTAAGCGCGAGCACAGGTGGCTTGCCGAGCCGCTTCACGACCGAACCGAGCGTGAGATAGTCAGGGCGAAAATCATGACCCCATTGGCTCACGCAGTGCGCCTCGTCCACGACGAACAGACTCACCGTGCGAGTCAGCAGGCGATCGAAGAAGTTGCGGTCCTTGAAGCGCTCGGGGGTGAGGTAGAGAATCTCACCCTCGCCCTCGGAGACCTGGCGCGCCGTTTCACGGGCTTCGCCGGAGGAGAGATGTGAGTGCATCGACAGCGCATCCACGCCGTGCCATGGAGCGAATCGAGCGCTCGAAGCCACCATGCACCCGCTCAGCGGCGAACACCCGCACTTCGGCGTCGCCCTGCGCGTCGAAGGCAGCGGGCTTCGTTCCGCGAATCGTGAGCACGTTCTGTTCAAAGGCGATGTCAACTTGCTCCGGGTTCACTCCCGGCAGCTCGGCCTGCACGACGTATGCGTCGCGCCGCTCGGCAATATCCATAGCCGGAACCCAGACTCGGTTGTTTGCGGCTGCGGAAAGAGCGGGGTCGAACACGCGATTCAGGGTGAACATGCGGTCGAGCGAAGACCCGAAGGGGCGTGTGATCAACATTGTGGATCTCTCCATGGAGGGCGGTTGTTGTTGTCCGCCATGGCGGCGGTGCAAGGCGCAAAATGCAGACTGTGTACCCAATCGAGTCTGTCAGACTGACCGAGAAACTCCGGTCTTGCCTTGCACGATTGACAGTGCATCCTGTCATCCTGAGCGAGCGCAGCGATTCCTGTCAATCCTGAGCGAGCGCAGCGAGTCGAAGGATCTGCACCCGGCGGGACCGGACTCAC
>JBDTXZ010000009.1:0-17557 GCA_040005935.1 bacterium
GGTTGAGCTCCTTCCGATAGTGCGTGTTGAACACGAAATGCCGCAGCGCCGCCGCGGAAAACTTCTCCTCACGCAGCGCCTGCACGGACGCGACGTTGCCGACGCGTTTGGCCATCTTCGCGCCGTCGGTGAGCAGGAACGCGCCATGGCACCACACGCGCGAAAACGGAACGCCCGTGGCCGCCTCGCTCTGCGCGATCTCGTCCTCATGATGCGGGAAAATGAGGTCGATGCCGCCGCAGTGCAGATCGAGCGTCTCCCCGAGCAGGTCCATCGCCATCGCTGAGCACTCGAGGTGCCATCCGGGCCGCCCACGTCCCCATGGTGAGTCCCAAGCCGCGCCTGCGGCCTCATCGACTGGACTGGCCGCTTTCCAGAGCGCGAAGTCCTGCGCGTTCTCCTTGCTGTAGTCGTCTTGAATGACGCGCGCGCCCGCCTTGATTTCGCGAGTGTCGAGGCGCGAGAGGCGACCGTACGCTGGAAACTTCGCGATGGAGAAGTAGACCGAATGATCGTCCGCGAGGTATGCCACACCACGGGCAACGAGACGCTCGACCAGCGTGATCATCTGCGGAATGAAATCCGTTGCCTTGGGATAGTCTTCCGCCGGCTGGATCCGCAGGTATTCGCGATCGCGATGGAAGATCACGATGACGGGCTCGGTGACCTGCGTAATCGTCTTGCCCTGCTCGTGCGCGCGCTTGATGATCTTGTCGTCGACGTCCGTGAGGTTCATGACTTGATGAACCTTCCATCCGCGTAACGCGAGGACGCGCCGCATCAGATCCTCGAAGAGGAACGTGCGGAAGTTTCCGAGATGCGCCGGGTTGTAGACCGTCGGTCCGCACGTGTACATGCGCACAGTCGTGCCATCGGCCGGCGCAAAGGGCTCGACCTGACGAGTCAGCGTGTTATAGAGTTGGAAGACGGACAAGTTCGCGGTGAACGGTGAACGGTGAACGGTGAACGGCAGGTGCAGGTCCTTCGACTCGCTGCGCTCGCTCAGGACGACAGGTTACGATGCGCTCGCTTGGGAGGACCACGGTCGCGACTCACCTCAAGGTATCGTAGCCGTCAACTTACGCCGATGGGAGAGGCGGCGGGACGAAGGTGGCAATCCCCTCCGCGTCCAACGACTGCTTGATGCGCCCTCGGAGATCACGCGCGACATCCTCGCGCCGGTATGGATCCACCCGCACAACAGTGCGCAGCGTAACCGCTCCGCCTGAGATTTTCTCAATGCCAGTCACGTTCGGCGGATCGAGCAGAGAGTCTGCCCACGCGGGATCGTTGCCGAGTGACGCGGCCGCGCGAACAATGGCGGTAGTCGCCAGATCGACGTTGGCCCACGGCACGTCGATATCAACCGCCACTCGACCCCAGGAGCGCGTCAGGTTGGTGACCTGCGCGATCTGGCCGTTCGGGATTATGTGAAGCGCGCCGCTTGTGTCGCGAAGATAGACCAGCCGCAGCGTAATGTTCTCAACCGTGCCTTCCACCCCGCCAATGCGAATCACGTCGCCAAGCGCGAACTGATGTTCGAGTTGCAGAAAGAACCCGGTGACGTAGTCTCGCACCAAACTCTGGGAGCCGAACGATATAGCAAGACCGACCACTCCCGCGCTCGCCAAGAGAGGAGAAATGTTGAAGTCGAGCTGGTTGAGAACCATGAGCACGCCCACAACCGTGAGGACGGCTCGACCCATATTGCGAACGAGCTTGGCAGCGGTGCGGGCGCGCTGCTCGCGGGCAGTACGCAACTGCTCGTGCCCTACGCTGCCCCAATTCTCGATCCGGCGCGAGATGAAGCGGATGAAATACCACAGCGCAAGAATCGAGACGAGGACGCCGCCGACGTCGATGGCCTTATCCACCGCATAGTCGACTCCGTTCCTCCGCCACTCGGCAAGAGTCCTCGGGCGGTGATCGACGACGGTGGACGATGTCTGTACAGCAGGAAGTGCGGGTGGCATGGCGGCAAGCTAGAGACCCACGCACGCGACGGTCAACGGACCACCGCACCTCCGGGCGCCAGGAACGAACGCTCGGCAACTCGTCGCACGGCGATTCGTGTCAACGGCGAGAGGCGCCCATCACGCAGCAGCATGACGCGATCGACCAGGTGGTGTACGCTGGCCACGTCTCGCGAAACGATGATGGATGCGCCGCACCTGTCGCGCTCGAGCGCCGTCGCGTCGGCTGCTTCGACGAGGTGTAGCGCCGCAGTCGTCATGCGTCCGTACGATTCAGCACTGTCGTAGGGAATGGCAAAGCAGGCGCGGATTGGCAGCCTGACGTCGATGCGTCCTGCGTCGCCTCGGCGTACGCCGGCGATGCACTGCAGAAGCGTGCTCTTGCCAGAGCCACGTGAGCCGACGATTGCTACTCGTTCACCGAGGTCAACCTGAAGCGAGCAGCCACGCAGCACCCAGACGCGCACCGAACAACCGCGCACGCCGGCGGAATAGCTCTTCCAGAGGTTGTCGATGTGAAGGGCGGAGGTCATGGCGCACAATGCCATCGACACGCCGCGAGTGCGTCATCAAATCGTCGCAGTGAAGGTGCAAATTACCGCTAGCGTGTGACGGTGCAGATCCTTCGACTCGCTCCGCTCGCTCAGGATGACAAGCGGGTGCAGATCATTCAACTCACATCGCTTGTCAGCGTGGCCGAGCGTGATGAAACGACGCGATTGCCTCGACGAGTGGCCCCGGCCCGAATCGTACGGTATCCGTGGTCGGCAGGCCCGTTTCACGCTGCACGGTTTCGACGGCGCGATGCGCTGAATCTTCGTCGAGATCGTACGTGTTGAGCGAGACAGCGATGACGGGCGCTGGCCGCAGGGGAGCCGCGGCGTTTTCGCTGAGGCGGATGAAATCAACGAGTGGTGGAATCTTGACCCAATCGCAGCGGTTGATTGCGGTTCGGGATGGTTGCGCGCACATCACCTGTGCGTGAGGCAGCGATCCGTGGAGCAATCCGTAGGTCACGCCCGAGTAGCTCGGGTGAATGATCGAGCCCTGTCCTTCCACCAGCACGAGATCAACGCCCACAGCGCATTCGAGCACGAGCTTTTCGGCGGCACCCGCGATGAAGTCAGCGACCACGGCGTCGACTCCAATGCCGCGTCCTTCGACGAGAATTCCCGTCTGTCCAGTGGCGGCGAAGTTCGTGGCGATGCCATGCGCACGCAGGGCGCCCAGCAATTGCAACTGCGTTGTCATCTTTCCGATGTTGCAGTCAGTGCCCACGGTGAGCACGACGGTCGCGTCGATGTTGCGTACGCGGCCGTTTGCTACGGTGATCTTTGCCGGAGGACGACGCAGATCATGAATGGCGACACCGTGTTTTTTGGCGAGCGCTGCGAGCTCGGGAACGTCGCCGATAAACGTGTGCAGTCCGCTCCAGATCTCGAGACCATTCTCGAGGGCCCTGGCAAGCAAGCGCACCCAGGTTTCCGGAAGCTGGCCACCAGCGGGCGCGATTCCAATGACAAGGGCATTCGGGCCGTATTTCAGTCCATCCTCGAGGGTGCCAACCACCGGGATGTCGCCGCCAAACCCGAGCACCTGTTGGACAGTCTGTCCCGCCTTGCTCGCGTCGATGATGCCGAGAACTCGCTCCGGCGTGTACCGGATGCAGGCATTCGCGGTTTTGGATTCTTCGGGGCCGAAGAGACCGTCGGCCAGGATGAGATAACGCAGGTCGCGGGACATTGCGGCGCGCGGAGTGTGAACGGTGGATTGGGAGAGAAAAGCAGGGGAGGTGCAGGTCCTTCGCTTCGCTCAGGACGACAAGAATCTAAGCGGAAAGCTGCGCCGCGCGACGCTCGAGTGTACCGACGACGTCTACATGCGTGGCGGGGATGATCACGCCACCTTCCGAGGCGGGCAGCCGCAGAGTGAGTGGGCGCTCCCGCGTCGTACGACGGAAGCCTTGCCCTTCGTAGATGCGCGACAGGAGGATGCGCTTGACGACCACCATGATGACCGCGAGCCCGGGGACGGCGACGAGCAAGCCGAGTGGTCCGAGCAGTTTTCCGACGATGAGCACGAAGACGATCGTCAGGACCGGCGGGAGGTCGACTTGCCGCTGCATGATGTACGGCGACACGAGGTTGCCCTCGATGAGGTGCACGATGACGCCAAGACCGATGACCCAGAGGGCGCGCGTGCTGCCATCAGGTCCGGTGAGGACGAACAGTGCCGGGAGCGTCGTCGCCAACAGTGTGCCGAAGAAGGGCACAATGGTCGCGAGGCCGGTGAACACGCCGAACGTGATGTAGTATGGAACGTGGAGGAAATAGAGCCCCGTTGCCGTCAGCGTACCGAGGAACGACATCGTGAGCAGCAGACCGACGATGTAACTCCGCAGTGAGCCCGCACAGTCCGACAGCACGTCGCGCACGAGGTCGCGATGGATGGGCGGGAAGAGTGCGATCAGCCACTCCCGATAGAGAGCGGGGTGGATCGACAGGTAGAGGCCCATGACAACAACTGAGAAGATGCTGACGAGCACCTCGACGAGGCCCAGCACCTTGGGGACGACATTGCCGAACTGCCCTGACACCTGATCATAGACCGCCATCAGGATCTTGTGTTCGCCGGGCTTGTAGACCGACGCAAGCGCGGGAACGCGTGCAGCCACACGGTCGAGCGCGCCCTCCCAGCTCCCGATGTAGTTCGGTAGCACCTTCACCAACTCCTGCGTCTGCGCGATGAGTGGCGGGACGAGGGCGTAGAACAACACAATCAGGCCGCCAAAAGAAACCAGGATGGCGACGAGAAAGGCGAGGCGCTCGGGAAGTCGCGCGCGGCGATGCAACACGCCGGCGAGTGCCCCGAGATACAACGATATGAGTATGCCGATGAAGAGGAGGAGGAAGACCTCCGCGACATGCAGCCACAGCCAGATGGCTATGACTGTAAACACTGTTGCGGCGAGGATCGGGCCGAACTTGAACTTCACGACCCGACTCGCGGCATCTTTCACTGTTGTTTCCGTTGACTCGGGCGCTGGATTTCTGCTTCTATCTCTTCTTCATCGCGCTGGCCCGCGCCGAGCGCCTTGCTCGGTGCCGCGGAGCCGGCGGGCAGCATCCCCATTTTCTGCTTCAGTGCGAGGAGCTGCGAGTCGACGGAGACGGTGCCGGCACCCCTCTCGAGCGCCTTGAAGTCACGCTGCAGCGTATCGCCGGTGAACTCGTCCTCGATTTCCGAGGCGGCCTTGATCTGCCGCTCGTTGGTTTCGATGCGTTCTTCCATTCGGGCGAACGCTTCGAAGGCACTCTTTTCGGATAGCGACGACATCGTCTCCGCGATGCGCTGCTGTGCTTGCGCACGACGCTGGCGTGCGACGAGCAAGTTCTTCTTGCGCTTCGCTTCTTCGATCTTGTCGTTCAGGTCGCGCAGGGAGTTCTTGAGTTTTTCCGATTCTGACTTCTGCGACTCCCATGTCTGCTCGTACTGCTGGCCGTGCGCGAGATGTTCTGCGTGACGAACGAGTGCCTGCTTGGCGAGGTCGTCGCGCCCTTCCTGGACGGCGAGCATCGCGCGGCGTTCCCAATCCTGCGCCTGCTTGTATTCGCCGTCCGCCTGATCGCGGAGGCGTTTTTCATCGGCGATGGCCACGGCGACTTGCTGCTTGGCCTTGACGAGCTGGCCGCGCATGTCGTCGAGAATCTGCGTCAACATCTTTTCCGGATCTTCCGCCTTGGAGATCAGGTCGTTGATGTTGCTCTTGAGGAGCTGTGAGAAACGATCGAAGATGCCCATGGGTCAGCGTGCCTCGCGGTACGAGCCGAGCTCGCGCAGGTGCGACGCGAGCGCGAGCGTCATGCTCTCATAGCTCGCGAGAAATTCCTCGAAGTCGAGGGCCGAGAGCTCGAGAGCTTCGGTGAGGACGATCTGCTTTTCCTGGATGCCGTACGCGCCGTGCAGCAGATCCGATGCGTTGAGCTCGAGGAGGCGATGTGTGAGCGTGGCCGTCTGGGCCGGGTCTTCCGGCAGCGTCATGACGTCGATACGGAGGAGGAGGACGGGCGGCGAAAAATTGACCGCGAGCGAGAGATCGCTGTCAGGGCTCGGTCGCACGATCCAGAAGCCTGGCTCGACCTCAGAGTAGGTCGCACCTGTGGCGGCGAGACGAATGAGAAAGCTTTCGATGTCTTCTTTCGTGAGCATTGGCACACCTGAGTGCACTGGTTGCCTTCTCTACGGAATCGTCACACCGCCAAGTTTCATGCGATTCCTCTAATGATCCAAGCTATGAATATGCAGCACGCTGGGAAAGTGAGCGCCTGTCGGGCTCCGTCAGGCGTGTGCGGATCCTTCGACTCGCTGCGCTCGCTCAGGATGACAACTGGCGCCCTTCCGGCGCAACAGTTTCAGGCTCTTACGGCGTCAGCGTGCAGATCCTCGACTCGCTGCGCTCGCTCAGGATGACAACATTCTCGCTACGCTCGCTCCCTTCGGCTGCGCTCAGGGCAGGCAGGATGACAATCACTAACGCGTCTTGATCTGCACAAGACGCTCCTTCGCGAGACGGCGCCCCGTCGGAGTTGCGGCGAGTCCGCCGCCAGCCGTCTCCCGATACCGGACGTCCATCTCCTTGCCGATCTGGCCCATCACGTCGATCACTTCGTCGACGGGAATCCTGAACTCGATACCCGCCATGGCGAGCTCGATGCCAGTCAGTGCGATGGCAGAACCGGTCGCGTTGCGAAAGACACATGGCAATTCCACGAGGCCACCGAGTGGATCGCAGACGAGACCCAACATGCCCTGCATGGCCAAGGCGATCGCGTGACCGACCTGCGAGGGTGAGCCGCCGAGCATCTCGGTGGCTGCGCCAGCAGCCATCGCCGCGGCCGAGCCGGTCTCGGCCTGACATCCCCCTTCCGCACCGGACAAGGACGCGCGCTCGGCGATGACGGCTCCGATAAGACCAGCGACCGCGAGCGCGCTGATGAGTGCTTCGTCGCCGATGTTGCGCGCGGCGGCGAGACCAGTGAGGACGGCCGGAAGCACGCCTGCCCCACCCGCTGTTGGCGCGGCGACAATCACGCCCATGGCCGCGTTGACTTCCTGGACCGCGAGCGCGCGCGCGAGGATGTCGCGGAAGGGCGTTCCCGCGAGGGGACCTGCGGGCCCGGTGCGCAGCTTGGCCGCGTCTCCGCCAACGAGTCCTGAAGCGGAGTAGAGATCGCCAGTCATGCCCTGCGTGACGGCACTGCGCATCACGTTCAGCGCGCGAAGCAGTGCGCTTCGGATGTCCTCAACGGTGCGGCCCTGGTCCTTCGCTTCCGTCTCGAGGGCGAGTTGTGCGAGAGAGATCTGCTGCTCTTCCGCATCGCGAATGGCGTCGGCCAACGACTTGTACATCAGGCACTCACCTTGTCGAGGCGATACGCCCAACGCACCCATGGCAGCGAGCGAATGTCATCGCGCACGGTCTCGTCGGGGAAGTCGTCGAGCTCGATAACCATGAAGGCATCGCCACCGCGCTCTTTTCGCGTTAGACGCAGTGTGGCGATGTTCATTCCGTCGTCAGCGAGAATCGTCGCGATGCGAGCCACGGAGCCTTTTACATCTTCTGCCACGAGCACGATCGTGTGGTGATTGCCGCTGACTTCGACGGGATAGCCGTCAACCTCCGTCACGCGCACGCGACCCGCGCCGAGTGATGAGCCGGTCATGACGGCTTTTCGATCCCCGCGTTCGATGGTCAATCGAACCGTGTTGGGATGCGCGTCGTCGGAGAGCGTCGTCTTCTCGAAACGGTAGTCGAGCCCTTCGTGTTCGGCTATCTCGAGCGCGGTGCGTAGCCGTTCGTCGTCGGGACGAAAGCCCATCAGGCCGCCGACGATGGCCTTGTCGGTGCCGTGTCCTTCACCGGTGCGGGCGAACGACCCATGCAGTTCCGCGCGAGCGCGGTCTGGCGTGCCGCCGACGAGACCGCGTGCGAGCAGCCCGAGCCGACACGCGCCCGCCGTGTGCGACGACGACGGGCCGACCATGACCGGACCGATGATGTCGAGGAGCGAGACCAATGGAATGATTGTGCAGGGTTAGGGCGGGTGCAGATCCTTCGACTCGCTTCGCTCGCTCAGGATGACAACTTTCGCCGTGCTCGCTCAGGAAACAACTTCGCCGCGCTCGCTCAGGATAGACACTTCTTGCGTTGCTCGCTCAGGATGAGAAGTGTCAGCCTACCTTGCGGTGACGGATGTGCTTTTTCAGCATGGGCTTCAAGTAGTGTCCCGTATGTGACGCGTCGATCTTGGCGACATCCTCGGGCGTGCCAGCGGCGACGATCGTGCCGCCGCGCGTGCCGCCCTCCGGGCCAAGGTCGATGATCCAATCCGCAGTCTTGATGACGTCCAGGTTGTGCTCGATCACGAGCACAGTGTTCCCACGATCGACGAGTCGATGCAGCACCGTGAGCAGCACTCGCACATCCTCGAAATGAAGGCCCGTGGTGGGTTCATCGAGGATGTATAGCGTGCGACCTGTGTCGCGCTTGCTGAGCTCCGTGGCGAGCTTGATGCGCTGCGCCTCGCCACCAGACAGCGTGGTGGCACTCTGGCCAAGGTGGATATAGCCAAGGCCGACGTCGTTCATTGTTTCCAACTTCTGTCGCACGCGCGGCTGATTCTCGAAGAAGGCGGCCGCGTCTTCGACAGTTTGTTCGAGGACGTCTGCAATGCTCAACCCTCGGAAGCGAACTTCGAGAGTCTCGCGATTGTACCGCTTGCCCTTGCACACTTCGCACGGCACGTAGACGTCCGGAAGAAAGTGCATCTCGATTTTCACGAGGCCATCGCCCTGACACGCTTCGCAGCGACCGCCCTTCACATTGAAGGAGAAGCGTCCAGGTCCGTAGCCACGAATTTTTGCTTCAGGCAATTCGGCAAACAGCTCGCGAATTGGCGTGAACAACCCGGTGTACGTCGCCGGGTTTGAGCGAGGTGTACGACCGATGGGGCTCTGGTCGATATCGATGACCTTGTCGATGTGCTCGAGGCCGGTGATGCGATCGTGCAATCCAGGAATCACTCGCGCGCGATAGAAGTGCCGAGCGAGCGATTGATGCAGGATGTCCTCGATGAGCGTGCTCTTGCCCGACCCCGACACACCCGTCACCGCCACGAACAACCCCAAGGGAATCTCCGCACTGACGTTGCGGAGGTTGTGCTCACGCGCGTTCTGAATGCGAATCGTCTTTTTCGGATCGGGCGTGCGACGCGCAGCGGGAACGGGAATCTCCGACTCGCCGCTGAGGTATTTGCCGGTGATCGAGCGCGGATTGCGAATGATTTCGTCCACCGTGCCCGCTGCGATCACCTCGCCGCCATGCTTGCCGGCGCCGGGACCCATGTCGATGACGTGGTCGGCGGCGCGCATCGTTTCTTCGTCGTGTTCGACGACGATGACCGTGTTCCCCAGATCGCGCAGCTGCTCCAGGGTGCCGAGCAGTCGCGCGTTGTCGCGCTGGTGCAGCCCGATTGACGGTTCGTCGAGGATGTACAATACCCCGACCAGCCGCGAGCCAATTTGCGTGGCCAGACGAATACGCTGCGCTTCGCCGCCGGAGAGCGACTCGGCAGACCGGCCCAATGTGAGATAGTCGAGACCGACGTCGACAAGAAAGCGCAGACGTTCGCGCACTTCCTTGAGGATCGGGCCGGCGATCTGCACATCGAGTCCGTTGGCGTGATACTCGTCCTTGATGGGAATCGTGTCGAAGAACGACAGTGCCTCGGTAATCGCGAAGTCGGTGACCTGGCCGATGTTGCGACCATCGATGGTTACGGCGAGTGACTCGGGCTTGAGACGATGGCCATGACACTCCGAGCATGGCACCGCGAGCATGTAGGCTTCGAGCTCCATGCGCACCATGTCGGAGTCGCTCTCTTCATATCGTCGCTCGACATTCGCGATGATGCCTTCCCACGTCGTATCGCCTTTCTTCTTCTTCGCCGTGGATCCGTCGCCGTGCAGCAAACAGTCGCGCACAGACTGGGCGAGCTCGCCCCACGCGGCGTTGAGATCGAACTTGAATTGTCGAGCGAGCGTTGGCAGCACGACTTTGCGCAAATAGCCCGTCGGCTCGCCCCACGGGAGCACGACGCCTTCGAGAATCGAGATGCGTGGGTCGCCGAGGACGAGCTCTTCGCTTACGCGCCGGCGAGTGCCGAGGCCGCCGCACTTGGAGCACGCGCCGAAGGGCGAGTTGAACGAGAAGTGCCTCGGTTCCAACTCGGGCATCGAGATGCCGCACGTGGGACACCCGTACTTCTCGGAGAACGTCTCGATCGCATTCGTGTCGGCGTTGACGACCTCGACGAGTCCTTCGGCGAGCTTGAGTGCCGTCTCGATGGAATCGGTGAGGCGTCCGCGGTCGTCGGCGCGAACGACGAGGCGATCCACGACGACGGACACATTGTGGTTCTGCCGGCGATTGAGCTTCGGCGGATCCGCGACCTCGATGAGCGCGCCATCAACGTATGCGCGGATGAAACCCTGCTTGCGCACGGACTCGAACAGTTCGCGAAACTCTCCTTTCCGCCCTTGAATGAGGGGAGCGCGGACTTCGATCTTCGTTCCGTCTGGCCACGCGAGGATCGACTCGGATATCTGCGCCGGACTCTGCCGCTGCACTGGACGACCGCACGTTGGACAGTGCGGTGTGCCGCCACGGGCATACAGGAGCCTGAGATAGTCGTAGATCTCCGTGACCGTACCGACTGTAGAGCGCGGATTGTGGCCAGCGGTCTTTTGCTCAATGGAAATTGCGGGGGACAGCCCTTCGATGGCGTCGACGTCGGGCTTCTCCATGAGGCCGAGAAACTGGCGCGCGTACGCGGAGAGGGACTCGACATAGCGTCGTTGGCCTTCCGCATAAATTGTGTCGAAGGCGAGCGAGGACTTCCCCGAGCCTGACAGCCCCGTGATGACCGTCAGTCGGTCGCGGGGGATAGTTACGTCCACGTTGCGGAGATTGTGCTCGCGTGCGCCGCGGACGATCAGAGCGTCTTCTGCCATAACAAGGAAAGTTCGCTTCAGGACCGGGGAGAGACAAGGCAGCCGAATCAGGCGTGAGGGGTGCAGCTCCTTCGACTCGCTGCGCTCGCTCAGGATGACAAACTTTCTCGCTGCGTTCGCTCAGGATGACAAAAGGACCGTCGCTAGATTACCCCGCTGAGGTCTCGCGAAATTCCCGCCCCGACACCCAGGTTCCATGCCGCACACAGACGCCATCGTAGTGATGACGACGCTTGCCTCTGCCGACGAGGCGGTGAAATTGGTGCGCGCCCTCCTCGAGCGGCGGTTGATCGCCTGTGGCACGGTGCTGCCGGGTGGACGCTCGATGTATCGATGGCAGGGAAAGATTTCCGATGAACAGGAGGTCGTTGTCCTGTTGAAAACACGTTCGGCTCGGCTCGAAACACTTCAGCTCGCCTTCAACGAACTGCATCCGTACAAAGTGCCGGAGTTGTTGGCGCTCTCCGTTACCGCTGGTAACGCGAAATACCTGGAGTGGATCAATGCCGAGACGACACTCGCGCTCGCGTGATCCGCGTGCGCCGGAGATGAACAGCAGCATGTCGCATCCAAAGCCCGAACCGCAGTCAACCGCGCCCAATCCAGTGGTCGCGCCGGAAGCATTCCTTGACCTGAAGGAGCAGGAGCGTCCGCTCCCCGCAACCGACGAGCGTCCAACGACGCTGGGTCCGGATCCGATCGATCAGGCGAATGACTTGGCGGCACGCGGCGAATTGAGCGCCGCTGTAACGACGCTGCGTGCAGTGCTTGCGCGCGAGCCGTCGAACGCCAGGGCCCGCGCCGCGCTGGCGGCCTTGCTCGAGAAGCGTGGAGACATCGAAGGCGCGCTCGGCGAATTGGGTCGGGCGCTCGAGAGCGCGCCTGATGACGTGACGATCCTGTGCGCGCGGGCCACCGTGCTGGCGTCGCGCGCTCGGTACGATCAGGCGGAGGTGGATCTTCGTCGTGCCGCCAAGCTCAATGAACGCAGCTCAGAAGTGCAGGTGCAACTCGGCATCCTGTTTTCCAAGCGGGCGCGTTGGCGCGAGGCGATCGAGCCGCTGTTAGCCGCAGTTGCCGCGGACCCAACACGTGGCGACGCGCACTACTACCTCGGCGAAGCGTACAATCACATCGATGAACTTTCGTCCGCGCTCGAAGCGTACGAAGCGGCGGCTACGCTTCAGCCTGGGAACATGCGGGCGCTGAAGGGCGTCGGAATCGTGCTCGACCGGCTCGGTCGTCCCGTGGAAGCGGCGGCGGCGTATCGGCGAGCGCGCGAGTCGCAGAAGCGGTAACGGAGTGGCCGGCCGGTTCGGGGCGCGCGGCCTGTTGGCGGCCGGTATTCTCGCGCTCTGGTTGGGAGGGCTCGGCCTTCTCACGCATCGAGAGCTATTCCGCCCGCATACGGAGCAGCTTGCCGAGGCAGGACTTCGCGTGACGCCGGGTGCGACGTATTTCGCTGTCCTGCAGAAAGGCGAACAGATCGGCTTCGCGTCAACGACTGTCGACACGGCGGACGGCGGTATCACGGTGGCTGACTACCTCGTGGCAGATTTACCCGTTGCCGGCAAACTGCATCGTGCCAGCGCGCGCACTACGGTGCGCCTCTCGCGCGCTCTTCGCGTGAACAGCTTTTCCCTGAACGTGGACGCAGACCTCAGTCCGCTCAAAGCGGAGGGACGGGTCTTCGGCGATACGCTGTTGCTCCTCACGCTCAAAGGGCTCGCTGGTCAGGCAACGGACACGCAGCGGATTCGTCTTAGCGGGCCAATCCTCCTCCCGACGCTCGTGCCGCTCGCGATGGCGTTAGGTGATCGTCCGAAGGTCGGGAAGAGTTATACGCTTCCAATCTTTGATCCTGCGTCCATGGCCGCCAAGGATGTTCGCGTGGCGGTCCAGGCAGAAAGTGTGTTCGTGTTGCACGACAGCAGTGTCGTCGACCCGGTGTCAGGCCGGTGGCACGGTGAGCTGCCGGATACGATTCGTGCCTGGCGGATGGCGTCGGAAGGAACGACGACGGCGGGTGGGTTTTCTGGCTGGGTGGACGAACAAGGGCGCGTCGTGCTCTCGACTCAACTGCTCGGCCTTACGCTCGAGCGCAGGCCGTACGAAGTCGCATTTGAAAACTGGAAGCAGGACGTCGCGAAGCGCGGAACGCAGGTGTCTGCCGATCGTGACATCTACGAGACGACCGCAATCAGCGCGAATCGAACACTTCACCGGAACCTTTCGGAACTGAAGCTTCGACTCAGGGGCGTGGACCTCGAAGGGTTCGATGTAAAAGGGTATCGCCAGCACCTGCGCGGTGACACGCTGACAATCACTCGCGAAGCACCGGGAGCGCTGAAAGCTGCCTACGCGCTTCCCGACGGCGCGAAGTCCACGGTGATGGCCGTTTTCATGGATGCCGAGCCACTGCTTGAGGTGGAGAGCGCGGAGATCAAGGCCCTTGCGTTCCGACTGCGTGGCACTGAAGCCGATCCGCGAGTTGTCGCCGAGCGGATCAACAAGTGGCTCTACGATTCGCTTGCAAAGAAGATCACCGTCGGCGTCCCGAGTGCGCTCGGGACGTTGCGTAAGCGGAGCGGCGACTGCAACGAGCACACGCAGTTGTACGTTGCGCTCGCGCGTGCCGCGGGCATTCCGGCGCGCGTAGCGGCGGGTCTCGCCTATCTCGACGGAAAATTCTATTACCATGCCTGGCCGGAAATCTGGCTCGAGCGTTGGGTCGCCGTCGATCCGACCTTTGGGCAGTTCCCTGCTGACGCATCGCATCTGCGTTTCACGATTGGCGGATTGAGCAAGCAAGCAGAGCTCCTGCGTCTCATGGGTACGCTCAATATCGACGTGCTGTCGTCCCGCTAAGCGTCTCCCTCATTCGTCCAACATGATCAGCCTGCGCCAGCTCACGAAGCGGTACGGCAGAAGTTTTACCGCTGTGGACGCGATCGACCTCGAGGTGCCGCAGGGCGAGCTGTTCGGATTTCTCGGGCCGAACGGCGCGGGAAAGACGACGACCCTCCGCATGATCGCGGGTATTCTCAAGCCGACGAGCGGCGCGATCTCGATTGCGGGCGTCGATCTCGCGACGGATCCGATAGGCGCCAAGATGAAGCTCGGCTTCATACCGGACCGGCCATTCATCTACGAGAAACTGACCGGCGCGGAATTTCTGCGCTTCGTCGCCGGCTTGTACGATCAGGAGGGCGCCGAGGTCGAGCATCGCGGGCGCGAATTGTTGGCGCTGTTTGATCTCGAGGAATGGCGCGACGAGTTGGTCGAGAGCTACAGCCATGGCATGCGGCAGAAGCTCATCATTTCGAGCGCGTTCGTGCATCGGCCTTCGGTGATCGTTGTTGACGAGCCAATGGTGGGACTGGACCCCAAGGCAGCGAAGATTCTCAAGGATCTCTTTCGCGAGTATACGCGCCGCGGCCACACCATCATGATGAGCACGCACACGCTCGAAGTCGCGGAGACGTTGTGCGATCGTGTGGCGATCATCGCGAAAGGAAAGATTCGCGCGTGCGGCACCATGCCGGAGTTGCGTGCGGAAGCTGCGAGTACCGGTGATTCACAGGGGCTCGAACAGATCTTCCTGCGCCTGACGGGTGAGAACGCGGCACGCGAGCTCGTTGAGGTGCTGGATGCCTGACGCTGAGGTTCGCCCGAATCCGTCGCTCGAACTTTTGCTGTTGCCCAAGTGGCTGACGGCACGTTCGCGGACGATGGCGAACAAGGATGGGCGTCAGGCGCGCTTCACGGTGCTCGGCGGCATCGGCCTGCTGTTCTGGGTGTTCATCTACACGGTGCTGTACAAGCTGCTCGTGTATTTTCGCAATGTACCCGACTTGGGGCCATTCCTGGCGGGCAAGTTGCTCGGATTGATCCTCATCGGATTCTTCTCGATCCTGCTGCTGTCGAACATCATCACGGCGCTCTCGAGTTTTTTCCTCGCGAAGGATCTCGACCTGCTCGTCGCGGCGCCTGTGGATTGGCTCACGCTTTACGGTGCGAAGTTGTTGGAGACGGCGGTGGCGTCCAGTTGGATGGTCGTGCTGATGGCCGTCCCGATGTTCGCTGCGTTCGGGTTCGCGTATCACGGTGGGTTTGTGTTTCCGCTGCTGGTGATAGCCGTCTTCGTGCCGTTTCTTGTTGTGCCGGCGGTCATCGGGAGTGCGATTACGCTGCTCCTCGTGAACATTTTTCCGGCACGCCGCACGCGCGACATCCTCAGCGTGATCGCGGTGCTGGCGGCGGGCGGTATTGTGTTGTTGTTCCGCATCGTGCGTCCGGAGCGGCTTGCGCGCCCCGAGGGGTTTCGCTCGCTTGTGGAATTCGTGACGATCCTCCGCACGCCAACGTCGCCATTTCTCCCGAGCGAATGGGTGCAGCGCGCGGTGCTGGGCTGGCTGAACAACCGGCCCGACTATTTGCCGCTGTACCTGCTGTGGAGCACCGCCGCCGCCGCGTTCGTGCTAGGCGCATTGCTCCATCGAACGTTGTACATGGATGGATTCAGCAAGGCCCAGGAAAGTGCGCAACGCTGGGCACGAAGCAGCGTCATGGGACGGTTTGGCTATCGCATGCTGGCACCGCTGGGGGTGCTGAGGCGAGAGCTCATGCTCAAGGAGTTGCGCCTCTTTTTCCGTGACACGACGCAGTGGTCGCAGCTCATCCTGCTCGCCGTTCTCGTCGTTGTCTACGTGTTCAACATCAAATATCTGCCTCTGCGCGGCGAGGGCGTCACGTTTTTTTTGCGGAATGTGATTCCATTTTTCAACATCCTGCTGGCCGGATTCGTACTCGCATCGGTGGCGGCGCGTTTCATCTTTCCGAGTGTGTCGCTCGAAGGACGCACGCTCTGGTTGTTGAAGTCCAGCCCCATGCCAATTCGTGATTTGCTCTGGGCCAAATTCTGGGTCGGGACGCTGCCGCTGTTGATTCTCGCACTCGGCATCATCGGCGTGACCAATGTGTTGTTGCAGGTGAGCGACTTCATGTTTGCGGTGTCAGTGATGACGATCGCGATGATGACGTTGGCGCTGTGCGGGATGGCACTTGGCTTCGGCACGCTGTATCCGCAATTCGAAACGGAGAACGCGGCGCAGATACCGACGTCGTTCGGCGGGTTGTTGTATATGATCGCGTCGGTGGCGCTGATTGCCGCCGTGATCGTGCTCGAGGCACGTCCAGTTTACGTATACCTCTCGGCGCAGTTCTACGGTACGCCGACGTATCCGGGCGAGATGGTGTTGGGATTCGGGCTGGCGGCTGCGCTGTGCATCGCCGCGACGCTGGTGCCAATCATGATCGCGAAGCGGCGGTTGGAAGCAGTGGAGCGTTAGGCGCGACGCCGACCTCTGGCCGTCGCTAACAGTTCAACCAAAACCTGATTCGCGCTGTCAGATCACATCATGACGGCGGCCGCCTTTCCTGCCGGCGTCGACCACTTTTCCGCAAGCGATGCGCTACTACCTCCGTGCGTTGTTGACTGTTCTCATGGTCGCACCGATCGCCCATGCTCAAGCCCCCGCCGCTGGACCTCTCGTCTTGCTGCTGCCCGCAAACACCCGCGCTGCCGCGATGGGAAACGCGTGGGTTGCCGGCCGAGATGAGTCGTCCGTCTTCTACAATCCTGCGCAGATCAATCCGACCAATGGATTTGGCGGTCGGGTCGTGCGGTATGGATCGGGCGGCACACTCGGCACGTTAGCCAACGCCGTCGTCGTCAACTGGCTCACACTGGGCTGGGGTGTGCAAGCCGTTGAGTTCAAGGCGCCGTTGGCAGCGGCGTATCCGTTCGCGCCGGCAGTCATCACGCAAGATGGCTCACGTGATGCGCAGAGTCTCGTTCTCGCGGGCGGCGGAAGTTTTCTCGTCAAGAAATTCCGCGCGGGAATCGGCGTGAAGTACGCCGAAGACCGCGTCGATGCATCCGTCTTCTCGCCATCGATTCGCAAGAGCCTGTTGCTCGGTGATGTGGGCGTATCGCATTCGCTCTTCTCGGGAACGGCGGCCCTGGCTGTCCAGAACTTTGGCGACGATAGTCGCGTCGCGTTGCCGATTCAAACAACGCTAGGCTGGACGCGTCAGCTGCAGACGCAACAGTTCGACCTGGCCTTTGCCGCGCAGATCCTCGAGCACAACAGGTGGGTCGGTGGGGGTGCTGGTATCGAAGCAGGATATGGATGGATTGAAGGTTGGTCCGCCGCGCTGCGCGCTGGCGCTCGTCGCCCCGAGACCGTAGCGCAACGACCTGTGTCGCTCGGCGGCGCACTGAACGCCGATCATCTCGCGCTCGACTACGCGCTGGAATTCTTCGAGGGCAGTCGCTACGCGCATCACATTTCCATTCGCTGGCGCTGACGATGACATATACATGCAGGTCCTTCGCGGCGTTCCCTTCGGCGTCGCCCAGGGCAGACAAGACGGCAACAATTCGCAGCATATGGGTCGCGATGACTCTGGTGAGCGCCTGCTCGCAGCCGCTGAAGCTCGCGAAGGAC
>JBDTXZ010000010.1:0-17436 GCA_040005935.1 bacterium
GCATGGTGTTTGGCGCCTGGAGCGTGGTCGACGGCGTCGTCACGACGACGCTTGCGATCGATGTGGGAACAACGGTAAGCGGCAACGTACCAACCTGCCCTTCGCTCACGGCCGTGATGGTCGCTGTGCCAGCGCTCGTGCCTTGAATCAATCCCGCCGCGCTCACTGTGGCGACGGCGGAGTCTGACGACGACCATGTCACCAGGCGACCGGTGAGCAGCGCACCCACGGAATCGCGCAGCGTCGCTGTCGACTGTGACGTGCCGCCAGTCGCCAGCGGATTCGTGTTGGTGGACAGGGCGACTGTCGCGACGGGCGCAAGGGAGGGCGGGGCGATCGTATAGGGAACGGTGTTGCTCACCGTCCCGACAGTTCCCGTGACCGTCCCGAGTCCAAAGGAACGCGCGGTGACATTGCCCAACCCGTTGACAGTGACGATGCGTTCGTTGTTGCTCGTCCAAGTGATGGCAATGCCGGTCATTACCGTGCCCGTCGTGCTGGTCACCACGGCAGTCGCTGTCGTCGTCTGGCCCACAGCCGTTGCGGTGTACTGGCCGAGCGAGACGACAATGGAACCGACGGTCGCCGTCAACGACTGTTGCTGGCTCGTCACCGGAGCGACATCGATGGTCGCCGAGCCGGTGACACCATCGACGGCGGCGTCAATGATCACCGATCCCACGGAGATGCCGCTGACGACGCCCTGATTCGTGATGATCGCGATTGCCGGGTCGCGCGTGCTCCATGTGACCGGATGTCCACTCACCACCTGGCCGCTCGCATCACTCGCGACCACCGTCGCGATGGTCGAATCGCCCACGTCGAGCGTGGACGGAAGCGTTACTGCGACCGACGCCACAATCTGGGCACTGCTGAGTATGTGGCTCGCCCCCTCGCTGATAATGCTGGAGGGACTGGCGAGATCGCCTCCCCCGCATGCAAGCGAAACGATGATCGGAACCCACAGATGCTTCTTCAACGACGTGCGCATGAAACTTCCCCCATATATGGATTCGGCCAGTGCCGACGGTGTTGATTCGTTTTTTCGGTTGACGACGGTTTGCTGCGAAGGCGGGAACTGCGAGGCGCGATTGGAGGACAACTCCTCTCCAAGGAACCCGTGGTGCGGCCACTGATCCGAGGTCAGTGCGTGCTCAGTGCTGGAACTGAGGAAGCCAAGTGCGAGCAGTTGGGGCGAGTCCTTCCGTTGCCCCGTGAGTGGACGTCGTCGTCGCACTCGCCAGCCTTGCTGTTTCAGCGTGAGTCAAGCAGACCTCTCTGCAGGACCAGTATTCGGCAGCCATTGTACAGGCACTGGCTGAGCGCATCTGTGATGCGAATCACGCGTTTCTTGCAGTTTGCAATGAAACAGTGCGTTTTACGCGATGCAGGAATTTCCGTGTTGCGGCGGAGATGTCCCTCGTCAACGTTTCTATGTGCCTTCGGGATTTTGTACGATGCATTTACCAATGCATCTATTTGCGGGCATCGCTCGCTGCGATCCGCTGACGATAGCGCACCTGCACTACGCGCAATGAGTGATGTCGCGACGGCGGCCCTTCACGTCGCAGGGATGCGCTGTTTTCATAGGGGAATTCGTCCCGTCGTTGATGACAGCGCTGCAACGTTTCGAGCGCCGACGCATCCGTCGATACGTTTGTTTATTCACCCGAAACACCACATGATCGTATTGTCACATGAGCCCCGAGGCGCCGCGTGGCAATATCGTCATTGTGGGCGCGAGACACGAGTTACAATTGTCTCATTCAGGTATCGGCGACGGCCTGATCGTCGCGTCTCGTTTAGAGAGCGACCGTACTCGACGACGTGCGTGGAATCAGAGCTCGCGCACAAATCGCTCGACGAGCGACTCGAATCGTTCGGCCACGAGCAGTGTCGTCTCGAGCACTTCTGCGTGAGACAGTGGATGCGGAGAAATCCCTGACGCGACGTTCGTCACACAACTGATCCCCGCGACGCGCATCCCGATCGCGCGTGCAACGATCACCTCGGGCACCGTGGACATCCCAACGGCATCGGCGCCGAGCGCGGCGAGCATGCGCACTTCAGCAGGCGTCTCGTAGGCAGGACCAAGCAAGCCGCAGTACACGCCTTCCTGCAACGGAATACCAAGAGACGTCGCATGACCGCGTAGCGCATCGCAAAGTCCGGAGTCGTACGGAGCGCTCATGTCGGGGAAGCGAACATCGCCCGGCTCCACCGCGCCAATGAGGGAATTGCGGAACATCAAGTTCAGATGGTCGCGTATCAACATCAGGTCGCCCGCTCGAAACGAACGACGAATCCCTCCTGCCGCGTTGGAGACGAACAGCACGGGGACGCCGAGCGCATGCAGCACACGCACCGGAAAACCGGCCAGCGCCGCGTCGTGTCCTTCATACATATGAAAACGGCCCGCGAGCGCGATAACCGGACATCCACCGAGCAGCCCACTGATCAGCTTCCCCGCATGGCCGACGACAGTCGCCGTTGGAAAGCCCGGCACCTCCGCGAACGGCACCGCAATGGGATCGATGATCCGCTGCGCGAGCCCACCAAGACCAGAACCGAGGATGATCCCGGCGACCGGCGCATTGTCTCCGATGCGCGCGCGAATGGCCTCAGCCGCGCGCGCGGCAGCGGCCGGCCCATGCGCTGAGCCTTCACTCATGAGTCCATTGACCTGAGCGCCTCGATCTCCCGTTGCACCTCGGCGATGAGCCGCACCCGCTCTTCGTGCGGAAGAAAGCAGCTTTCGAAACCGTTGAGCGCCACGCGCGCCAACTCGTCGAAGTCAAAGCGCAGCGACTCCGCCGCGTGCATGTATTCGTCCGTCAGCGTCACGCCGCTCATCAGACGGTTGTCCGTATTGAGCACGACGTTGAGGCCGCGATCGTAATACTCGCGAAATGGGTGCGACGCATACGAGTCGGCGGCGCGTGTCTGCACATTGCTCGTGAGGCAGATCTCGAGCGCGATACGCCGGTCGTTGCAGTAGTCGGTCAACGACGTGTCCTCGATGAGCCGAGTCGCGTGGCCGATGCGGTGCGCGCCACAGACGTGGACCGCCTGCCGCACCGAGTCCGCACCATCCCCCTCGCCAGCGTGACACGTGCACGCGAGATCATGGCTGCGCGCGTACTCGAACGCGTTGCGGTGCGCCTTCGCCGGATGACCCACCTCACCGCCTGCAAGATCGAACCCGACGACGCCGCGTTGCCGATACGCCACCGCAAGCTCCGCCAACTCCTGCGACACACTGGGCGCCATGTTGCGGATGGCGGTCACGATCACCCGCCCCGTGATGCCGAACTCCGCCTCCGCGCGCGCGAGGCCGCGCAGGGGCGCTTCCACAGCTTGCTCGAGCGACAATCCTTCGCGCACGTTCAGGACGGGCGCGTAGCGGACTTCTATATAGCGCACACCGTCCGCGGCGGAATCCTCCGCGAGCTCGTAGGCGATGCGCTCGAGCGCCGGTTCTGTCTGCATCACGGAAAGCGTGATGGCAAAACGCTCGAGGTAGTCTTCCAGATTGCGCGCGTCGTCCACCGTCATGTACTCGCGCAGGGACTGCGCGTCTGGCGCAGGCATCGTCTTCTCGAGCTCCAGCCCCAGCTCGATCATCGTTTCAGGCCGCAACGATCCATCGAGATGGCAATGCAACTCCGCTTTGGGCAAACGGCGGAGAACTTCGCGGGTCGGGAGCGGCATTAGGCGTCGAACGGCGTTGCCGGGTCCGCGATATCGCGTTCCCGATTGGGGATGAGCCGGAACAATGCGCCGTTGAACAGCGGACTGTCGGCGGACACGGGCAAGCCTCGGCTGTCAGTGACGACCAGCGAGCCTTGTCGTACAGCAGTTGCGTCGGAGGGAGAGTGGGCCTGCACGGCGTCGAGCGCCGTCCCACCAGCTGGCGCATTCAACCCGACCCCATTCACGAAAACACGGACAGTATCGGTCATCGGGTTGGTGGGACGACGGTGATGCGCACATCGGTCGGCGCTTGGACGGGCTGCTGACGTGACTTGAGATACTCGACGAACGCATCGAGGTCGACGATCGGCAGGATCTCGGTGCGAATCGCGCCGGTCGTGACCCCCAGTCCGTCGCCGCCCGTCGCCAGAAAATCGTTGAGGATGAGCGCGTACTGCGCGTCGTCGCGAATTTCCCTGCCGTCAATGAACCGCGCACTCACGATTCGCGCACCTGGTGCACGTGTAGAGTCATAACCAATCGTGACGCCACTCACGTGCACGTTGACGGACTTGCCGACGATATGCTCGAGATAGCCGCGCAGCGCTTTGCCCGACACCGTGACGCGGTACAGGATGTTGGCGAACGGCTGGATCTCGAACAGCGTGCCGTATGTCGCAGCGCCCGCGCGCAGGTTGGCGCGAACACCGCCGTTGTTCATGACGCCAACGTCCCCCTTCCCCACCACGCGCATCGCGTCCGCAATCAGGTTGCCTAGCGGGTACTGATTCCCAGTGCGCACCAGGTCTGTGGCGATCGTTGCGACTGGACGATTCACCAGCGGTGCGACGCGCGACACCGCCTCCGCAACAATGCCGCTGACCGCCAGATCAGGCGCAAGCGAATCGGTCAGCACGTCGCGCACATGATGCGTGCTTCCATCAGGTCCGAGGTCGATCGTCCCCACAGCGGTGCCGCTCGACCGCGCCTGCACGATTGGAATTCCACGCACGGTCGCATCCACTAGGGAGTGTGTGTGCCCACTCACAATTGCGTCGACCGGCTCATGCAGCGCGTTGGCAAGGTCGACCACTTCTCCCTTGCAGTTCGTCGCGCCATCACGATCGCAGAATGCACCGAGATGGCCGATCACGATCACATAGTTCGCGCCGCGCGCACGCAACCGTCGCGCAAGGCTGTCGATGATTGGCGCAGGTTCGAGAAAGCGAAGGTCCGACACCATCGACGCACGCGTTGTCGACGGCGTCAACACAGTGGCAATGCCAATCACCCCAATCTTGAGCGCGCCGCGCACGATGAGCGTATCGTCGCGAATCCACGGCACATCACGTCCGTCTGCGTATCGCACGTTCGCACCAAGGATCGCGTACCGTGCATCACGCATGCGTGAGCGCAATGTGTCCTGCGTCCAATCGAACTCGTGATTGCCCAGCGCACTGGCGGCCAGTCCGAGGTGGTTGAACATCGCGATGTCTGGTCGGCCAAACGCCAGGTTCGACGCCGGTGTACCCTGAAACTCGTCGCCGCCGTCCAGCAGGATCGTCTCGCACGCGGGAGACGCGCAACCAGCCGCCGCCTCACGAATTGCCGTCGCGAGATACGCGGCTCCGCCGCGACGCTTGCCGTTGTTGTCGGGTCGAGGCTCGAGCGCACCATGAAAATCATTCGTGGCAATCACGCGGAGGCGCGTGGCAGGACGCGAGAGCGGTGATGTCCCAACCGCATGTGCATCCTCCCGGCCGTCGCGTCGGAGCTCCTTCTGGAGCGACGCTATCGCACTCGCCGGTTCGATGCGCCAGTTTCGCGTAAAATAGTCCGCGTGTGTGATCGTGCCCTTGCGCCGCAGTTCATCGACAAGGAGTTGGCGAATTTCCTGCTGCTTGTCATAGACAACCGGAGCGCGACTGAGCATCGAATATCCGCCGCCGCCCGTCTGCCGATAATTGTTGAGCGCCAGCGTAAAGCTGTCGGTTGGCGAAACGGCGTGTCCGCGGAACTCGAGGCGCGTCAGCCGCTGCCCCACTGGCCGCGAGACGTCGAGCGTGTAGTCCGCGCCGGCCACAATGTCGAAGTTGAAGCCGGGCATGCTGGGATCGACGCTCACGCTGCCGTCGCTCCCCGTGTGATAGTAGCGCGCACTCTGCTCCAGGTACTCTCGGAGCTGCGCACCGGAAATGCGAATGGCGCGAAGCGTGTTGTCGTACGGATAGAGCGCCTGCATTCGCGCCGCAGTAATCGCACCAGAATCCAGTGTCGCATCAAGCGAGAACGCGGCTGTCGACGCCAGATCCGCACCCGCTGCCTTGCGCTCCACCTCGAGAATGAAGTCGATGAGTGGTGTGTCTGTCACCCGTGCAGAATCAGCGCGCCAGACAACCGGCGTCCGGCCGATGGGCTCGGTCACCCACCTCACGGAGGCCACATGCGACCCGGTCAGCGCTGCCACAACCGCGGGAAGTTCCGCGTGTCGCACCGACTGCACAACGCTCGACCGCTTCGCCCGCACACGCCAGCGTCCATCGGTACGCGTGAGCGAGAGATGCGCGATCGCAACGCTCGTCGCCCAATTCTGCGGCTGCATGAGCAACACGCCGTTGATCAACAACTCGCCGACTTCCTTGTGCGAGTGCCCGAACACGATGGCGTCGATCCCCGGCACTTCGCGCGCGATACGAGCCGCCACATTCTCACTCGGCAAGCCGGTCGAGACGGTGTCGTAACTTGCTTCGCCGTCCAGCCCGGAATGCATCGTCACGAGTACAACGTCAGCGCCAGCGTGACGCGCCTCGGCCACCGCCGCGCGCACCTCGGGCACGATGTCGCGAATGACGAGCCGGTCTTTCAGATTGTCGCGGTCCCAAACCATGGATCCCGGCGTCGTCGCGCCGACGATGCCGATCCTCACGTCGCCGCGCGTGACCATCGTCCACGCCTTGAACCCGCGCGTTCCATCAGCGCGATAGGCGTTCGCCGCGAGAAACGGAAAGCTCGCCTGCGCTATTGTCCGCTCCAGAAACGGAAGCCCATAGTTGAACTCGTGATTGCCCACCGCGGCCGCGTCGTAGTGCATGGCGTTCATCGCGGCCATCACCGGATGCGGCGCATCGGCTGGCGACACCCGCGCGGCCACGTACGTCAGCGAATTTCCCTGAAGCAGATCGCCTGCATCGAGCAGGACCACGCGACCAGGTGCCGAGCGCCGCACGGAATCCACGATGGTAGCGGCACGGGCCAAGCCCCGAACTGTATCCGGCCGATTGGATTCGTAGTTCCAGCCGAGAACGCGGCCGTGAACGTCGGTGGTGGCCGCGACGATCAGGTCGTACGTCTGCGGCGCAGCGGGCGCAGAAGACAGGGAGACGCAACCAGCCGCGACACTGAGAGCCGCGGCGGCGAGAAAGCGATGGTTCCGCATGGGGCAAAAGCTAGTCTGCGGTACCCTGCCCGGGGAGGACGCGGCCGGTTGACGGCACTGGCGTTTGCCGTCACACTACTGGGTGAACGACGGGGACGCCCGTGTCATCCCGCACGAGCGTAGCGAGTGGATGGTATCAACCGGCCTGCGCCACCGTTCTCGTTGGGCGCAGCAGCGATGGATCCCGACACTCGCGTTTGCTCCCGCGCGATGACATCTCGGTTGCGCACTGGCCACTCTAAGCCGACTAATACATGACCGTGACAGTATTGCCCCTGCGCCACCCCCTCCGTCCGGCGACTTTTCTAGCATGAGCCACGGAACGCCGCCGAGGCTGCTCACATGAAACCGCTCATCATCGGCGTGGCTGGAGGAACGGGATCGGGCAAGAGCACCGTCGCACGCAATGTCGCGGCCGCACTCGGCGATGCGTCCGTCGCGTTCATCGATATGGATGCGTACTACCTCGATCATGCGCATTTGTCGCTCGAGGAAAGAAGAAAGGTCAACTGGGATCACCCGAACGCTTTTGATTGGGATCATCTCGTCAGCCAACTCGCACAGCTGGCAGGCGGCGATGCGATCGACAAGCCGGTGTACGACTTCGTCAATCACGCGCGCAGACATGACACAGTGCGGATTCCTCCCGCCGACGTCGTGGTGATCGATGGCATCTTGCTGTTCGTGGATTCCCGAGTCCGTGACCTGTGTGACGTGAAGGTGTTCGTGGACGCCGATGCGGACGTGCGGCTCATTCGCCGTATTCGTCGCGACATGGCGAAACGCGGCCGACCACTGGCCGAGATACTGGAGCAATACCTATCAACGGTCCAGCCGATGCACCTGGAATTCGTGGAGCCGAGCAAGCGATACGCGGACGTCATCGTGCCGCGTGGTGGACACAATCCAGTGGCGATAGAGATGATCGTGGCCAAGATTTCGCGCCGGATTCAGTCGGGCGCACCGTGACAGCATCCCCTCCCGTGACGGGTGAGCGAATTCTCGTCGTCGACGACGAAGCCGATATCGTCGCGCTCGTCGCGTACCACCTCGCGAAAGCGAGTTATCGCGTCTCGACTGCGAGCTCGGGCACCGAAGCGCTCGACGCGGCACGACGCGAGCGGCCCGCGCTCATCGTGCTCGATCTCATGCTCCCGGGCATGACAGGCTACGAGGTGCTCGAGCAGCTTCGCGCGAGCGACGCGACGCGCGACATCGCCGTACTCATGCTCACTGCGCGGCGCGAAGAACAGGATCGCATCCAGGGCCTCGCCCTCGGCGCCGACGACTATCTGACGAAGCCGTTCAGCCCGCAGGAGCTGGTGCTTCGCATCGGTGCAATTCTGCGGCGCGTGGGCGCGAGCGGCGTGAGTGGCACCGACAAGATTCAGATCGGACCGTTGGTGATCGACTGCGCCGCGCACCTCGTGCACGTCGATGGTGAACCCATCGAGCTCACGCCGACCGAGTTCAAGTTGCTGCTGACCCTCGCCGAGCGGCGCGGACGCGTGCAGGCGCGCGCGCATCTGCTGCAGACCGTGTGGGAAGCAGCGCCCGATATCCAGACACGAACCGTGGACATGCACGTGCAGCGGCTGCGAGCGAAGCTCGGTGTTGCGGGCGATCTCATCGAGACCGTGCGCGGCTTCGGTTACCGCATTCGCGCTCCGCAGAGCCGCTTCGCGTGAGACTCGCGAGTCGGCTGCTGGCTGGCTCGCTCATCGTCGTCATGACGCTCGTTGCCGCGATCGTGTTGATCGCCGGTGGCCGCCTGCGCGACCGGCTCGTCGTCGAAAAAACTGACGAGCTCTCGCGAGACGCGCGGCTCGTTGCGGCGCATTGGCGCCTCGGAGTCGATGCCGATTCACTGGCACATACAGATGGTCAGGCACTCGGCTATCGGGTCACGCTGATCGATAGCACTGGTGTCGTTGTCGGCGATGCCGACTTCGGAGCTGATGCGCGTCGTCGCCTCGAGAACCATGCGACGCGTCCGGAAGTCATCGCGGCCCGAACGCGGGGGTTCGGCTCCGCACGGCGGCAGAGCGCATCCGCTGGCGACGAAGAGCTCTACGTGGCCATCCGTCATCCACTTGGCTTCGTGCGGGTGTCGATCACGACGCGCCGGCTGGAAGATGTCGTGAGCGGCGCGCAGCGCGACGTGCTCGCAAGCGGGCTTGTTGCAGTGGTGGGCGTCCTGATCCTCGCGTTCTTCTTCGCCCGGACTATCTCGCAGCCTGTCGTGGAGTTGCGTGACGTCGCGCGCGCGATCGCAGGTGGCGATCTCTCGCGACGCCCTGCGCTCTCCGCGCCCGGTGAGATCGGCGATCTCGCCACGGCGTTGCACCGGATGGCCGAACAGCTCGCGAATCGCCTCTCGTCATTGCAGGAAGACGACCTGCTCATGATCGCGCTCATCGAATCGCTCGAGGAAGGCGTGCTCGCGCTCGACGACCGTGGTTCGGTCGTGCGCATCAACGAACGTGCGCGCGTGCTGCTCAACGTCTCGGCGCCGCTGCCCATCGCACCGGAGCATCTGCCGCGTGAAGCGGCGATTCGCCTTGCGATCAACGATGCGCTCGCTGGCGAAGCCACCGCGCCGCAGGAGATGACGCTGTTCGATCGCACCGTCAACGTCTCGGCGCGTCCCCTGCCGACAGCGGGTGCTGTCGTCACAGTGCTCGACCTCACGATGCTCCGTCGGCTGGAGACGATTCGACGTGACTTCGTCGCCAATGTGTCGCACGAGTTGAAAACACCGCTCACGGCGGTGAGTGGATTCGCCGAAACGCTGCTCGACGACGGAATTCCCGCCGACCAGCGGCGGCGGTTCGTCGAAACGATACGCGACAACGCCATGCGCATGCAGCGTATCGTCGACGAGTTGCTCGACCTCTCGCGCATCGAGAGCGGCGGCTGGCGCCCGCAAATTGGCATCGTCGATGTAGGCGCCGTGGTGAGCGATGTCTTCACGGCGCTGCAACCCAATGCGAGCAGCAGGGGCCTGACGCTCACGTCGGCGATCTCGCCCCAGGCAACACGAGTGAATGCCGATGCGACGGCGTTCCGTCAGGTGATCACCAATCTCGTGGAGAACGCCGTGCGCTACACGAAGGCTGGCAACGTCGCTCTGGAAACTCGAGTGGGCGACGGCGGAACGTGGGTAGACGTGCGCGACACGGGTATCGGCATCGCAGCGGAGCATCTACCGCGCATCTTCGAGCGATTCTATCGCGTCGACGCGGGCAGGTCACGACAACAGGGCGGCACGGGCCTCGGTCTCGCGATCGTGCGACATTTGGTGGACGCACACGGTGGGCGCGTTGAGGCGACAAGCACTGTCGGTCGAGGAACGACGATCAGCGTGTTCTTTCCAGTTCGAGTCGGCTGAGGGCGAATCACCGGAGCGACCGGAGCCAATTAAATCAAGCGATCGCGTACCGGAGTCAATCCGCGCGATGGTATCGCGACTTGAACCACCGCTCCATCATCGCCATCCGATCCGGCACCGACTCGCCCACGGCCGCGTCGTCGTACCCAGGCATTTCCGTGCTGGCCCGCTGTGCGATGGACGTCACCGTCTTGAGCGCCGCTTCGGGCGGGGTGCCCTGCACTCTCGCACGGTCCGCAAATTCATCCACGAGCACCCGCAGCGAACTGCGCGTCCCGCGTCGCTGAAGCACTGCCAGCATCTCGGCCTCGAGGCGGTCCTGCCTCGGTGTGAGCGGACGTCCTGATGATGCGATTTCCATGTCTGTCATGTTGGGGGCTCCTTCTGACGGATGTGTTAAGCATGGCCGGACCGGGCGGGAGATGCAACGCGAACAGGCCTTTCGCACATCACAACCGTGTAACGATGCTGTGACTGATCGCCGGGGATGCATAAGGGCCGCCTCCCGGAGGAAGCGGCCCCTCATCCAGTTTGGTTACACTACTTGGCGGCGACCTGGACGGTCTCGAGGCGCTTGAGTAACTGGCGTGACATCGCGGGCGGAAGCGGCGCGTAGTCGAGCGTTGCCGCCGACTTCTCGCCATCCGTGAGCGCCCACTTCACGAAGTCGAGCAGCTTCTTTCCCTTCGCTGCATCGGTCTGGGTCTTGTAGACCAGCAGCCACGTAAACGACGATATCGGATAGGAGTCCTTACCCGCCGCGTTCACGATCGAGATGCGATAGTCCGTGCTCGGCGACAGCTTCGCGGCTGCACCCGCCGCAGCGGCCGTTACTCCTTCGATCGTCGGCGTGACGTACGCGCCGTTCGCATTCTTGATGTCGGCGTAGGAAAGCTTGTTCTGCTTCGCGTACGCCAGCTCAACGTACCCGATGGCGCCCGGAATCTGCTTGACCTGGCCTGCCACGCCTTCATTGCCCTTGCCGCCAAGACCCACCGGCCATTGCACTTCCTTCCCCTTGCCAGGCTTCGTCGCCCAGTCGCTGCTCACCGCTGCTAGGTAGTCGGTGAACACGTAGCTGGTGCCGGATCCGTCTGAGCGATGCACGACGAGAATATCGCTGCCAGGCAGCTTTACTCCCTTGTTGAGCGCACCAATCTTCGGATCATTCCACTTGGTGATCTTGCCGAGGAAGATGTCAGCGAGCGTCGTGCCGTCGAGGCGCAAAGCCTTCGTGATCTCGGGCACGTTGTACGTGACGACGACCGCGCCGAGAACGGTTGGGATGTGCAGAACAGGTCCGCCCTTCGCCTTGGCCATTTCGTCATCAGACATCGGCGCATCCGTGGCGCCGAAATCGACCGTCTGTTCGGAAAGCTGGCGAATGCCGCCGCCCGATCCGATCGACTGATAGTTGATCTTCACGCCCTTGAGCGCGGCGTAGTCGCTGAACCACTTGCTGTAGATCGGGTTCGGGAACGTTGCGCCAGCGCCGGTCAAATCCTGCGCCGTCGCTGGGGCGACGAACGCCGTGACGCCCGTAAGGACGAAGGCGAGCCTTGAAACGAGTCTCACAAAATCTCCTGGAGTGTGGTCAGTGGGGCGACTAGAAATTCACGACGAAGTGCGCGAAGTAACCCTTGGACTGCGTCGGCACGCTGATGCCGGTAGTGTTCGTCGAGTTGAGTGCTTCCTGGTAGTCGAATGCGATCTGCGCCTTCTGCGACAGGTCGTAGAAGAGGCCACCGATGACGACGTGGTACGTGTTGTCAGTCGCGGGAGCGGCGGGGTTGAGAAAACCGGTGGTGCTCGACGCCGGCATCACCTTGTCGTAGCGCGCAACAATCCCGAACGGTGACTTGCCGCTCGCATCGATGAACGCAAACGGACGCACGACCGTGTATGCCGCCAGCACGCGACCCGTTGTCTCCGTCTTGTTACGCGTCGCGGGAGTGGCTCCCTGCTCTCCATCATCGTGCCGTTGCGCGAATTCGCCGCCGAGTACGAGACGCGGATCCTTGAGACCGACGAACACGCCAACGCGGCTTCGATCGAGCGCCTCGCCAACCGGCGTTGCATTGTTCACGAAGGAGCTGGCCGTCGCGCCCTTATAGCCCCACCCGGTGATCGTGAAGGTCTGCAGCAGCGGCATGTCTGTCTGATTCGCCAGCGGTGTCAGCGACAGGCGAATCGCATAGTCCTTGAAGCGATCACGTTCACGCGCGGTGTAACCCGGACCATTCACGATGGTGCCGTACACTTCGCCCATCTTGCTCGGCAGTGTGAGCTGCGCAGCGAGGCCCATGTCTGCCGACGAAAAGAACCCCGCTCGCTCGATGGGCGTCGTGCTCAGGTAGCGCGGCCAGAACGTTTCCGCATGATCAACGACGACGTTGTGCAGAATGCCAATGCGCGCCAGAAACGACGCGCCATTCGAGAACTTTGGCTGATCGTACTGGAGGTAGGCGTACTTCGCGCGAAGTGTATATGCGTTCGCCGTGCCTTCCGTCGTCTGATAGACATCGGTGGTGATGCGAATGCTCGTCCGATCACCCGCCGGCAAGCGGAAGGTGAGATACGCGCGATCGAGAATGAACTGGTTGTCGGTCTGTCCAGCGAGTTGATTTGGGGTCGTGGAGAGCTGATAGTTGTAGCTGCCAAAGATCACGCCGGAAAAGTTGAGGGTCGGCGGTGTGGGGGCGGGGGTCGGCGTCTGCGCCGAGATGTGCGTGCCGGCGAGCAATGCAAACATCGCCGCCGGTATCTGCCAGGCACGAACGCGGTTCATTGGAGTCGGACTGAGGGCTCGGGAAGCGCTACGCCAGTGCAGTCGGGGCTGGTGGCGTACGTCTGAAATTCTCTGTAGCGAATCACTTCCATGGCACGGTCTTGTTACGGTCTTGTAACGACGCCGAGGCTGGCACGACTTCCTGTGGCGTGACCGAATCGTTACAGGGCATGCGAGCAATCGAGACGAAGCGTCGCGAGCTTCCCTCCACAAATGTCGTCTCCCTTGCCGCATTCGACCGTGCCGACTCCGGAATTCCGTCCGTTGCCGACCATTGCCGCGCCCGCTCCGCCAGCGTCGGCTGTAATCGCGCCGCGGCGACTGCCTTCCATACAAGGAAGCGTCATCGCGGACAACGTGTATCAAATCGCGCTCGTGGCGTTCGCGCTCTGCGTTCCGATTCTCCTTCTGCTGATCTTCGCCGAGGTGGGCCGCGCCGGCTGGCCCGCGTTGCGACAATTCGGCTTCACCTTTCTGACGTCGAGCACCTGGGATCCCGTGAAGGGTGAGTTCGGTGCGGCGCCGGCGATTGTCGGAACCATCCTGACCTCCATCATCGCGCTCGTGCTCGCGACACCGCTCGCACTTGGCGGCGCCATCTTTCTCTCCGAATTCTCTCCGGGCTGGCTTCGACAGCCGCTCTCCTTCTTCGTGGACCTGCTGGCCGCGGTCCCGAGCGTGGTCTACGGACTGTGGGGCGTGTTCTTTCTCGTGCCGTTGCTTCGAGCGTCCGTGATGCCGTTCCTGCGCGACACACTCCATCTCGGAGCGACGCCGTTTTTCGCGGGACCTGCATACGGCCCGAGTATCCTCGCCGCTGGGCTGATTCTCTCGATCATGGTCTTGCCGTACATCGCTGCCGTTTCGCGCGAAGTGTTGATGGCCGTTCCTCGCTCACAACGTGAAGCGGCGCTGGCACTCGGCGCTACGCGTTGGGAAGCGATTACCGGTGCCGTCGTTCCGTACGCGCGTACCGGCATCTTCGGCGGCGTGATTCTCGGGCTGGGACGCGCACTTGGCGAAACGATGGCGGTCACTATGGTGGTCGGCAACCGCCACGAGCTCTCCGCGTCGCTCTTCGCGCCCGGATACACCATGGCGTCACTGATTGCCAACGAGTTCTCGGAAGCGACAACCGACATCCATCTCTCCGCGCTCATGGCGGTCGGCTTCGTCCTGTTCGTCACGACGCTGATCGTCAATGGCATTGCCCGCTGGCTCGTCTGGCGCGTGGGCGGCGAGGTCCGAGCGTGACGTCGGTCGCCTCTGCACATGGCGCGCGTGCGAGACCACGCGCGCGCGGTCTCGCGCGTCGGCGCGGCGTGAGCATCGTCATGGTTGCGCTGACGTGCCTCGCCGCTGCGGTTGCCGTGATCCCGCTCGTGGCGATCCTGTTCTATCTGCTCAAGCAAGGCCTTGGCGCGCTGTCGATTGGCTTCTTCATGCACATGCCGAAACCCGCTGGTGAGGCAGGAGGCGGCATGGCGAACGCAATCCTCGGCACGCTGATGCTGATCGGCATCGCGTCGGTCGTGGGGCTTCCCGTCGGCATCGGCGCTGGGCTGTTTCTCGCCGAACAGCGCGGAACCAAGCTCGCGACGCTCGTGCGATTTCTGGCCGATGTGCTGAACGGCCTACCGTCCATCGTCATGGGTATTTTCGCGTGGGAGTTTCTCGTGCGGCCGTTCGGCGGCTTCTCGGCGCTCGCCGGTGGCGCGGCCATCGGGGCGATGATGATTCCGCTCGTGACGCGAACCACCGAGGAGATGGTGCGCACCGTGCCGCAATCGCTGAGGGAAGCGGCGCTCGCGCTTGGCTACCCGCGCTGGCGGACGTCGATGCAGATCGTGCTTCGCACGGCGCTCGGTGGCATCGTTACCGGAGTGCTCGTTGCTGTGGCGCGTGTGGCAGGAGAAGCCGCGCCACTGCTGTTCACCGCGCTCGGAAACCAGTTCTGGTCCACGAACCTCACGCAGCCCATCGCGGCGCTGCCGCTGCAGATCTACACCTACGCGAATAGTCCGTATGACGATTGGCACGCGCAGGCATTTGCCGGCGCACTCGTACTCATCGGACTGGTGCTCGTCATCAGCGTCATCGCGCGGTTCGCGACGCGCCGCCGACATGCAGGCGGTCATGACTGAGGCGCTGCTGGTGGAGCACGACGCGTCGGATGCCGGGGCCGCCGTCGCAATGCGCGCTGAAGCGCTGAACGCGTATTTTGGACAGACGCACGCCATCCACGACGTCACGCTGGACTTCCGGACGAATGAAGTCACGGCGATCATCGGACCGTCAGGCTGCGGCAAGTCGACGTTGCTTCGCTGTCTCAACCGGATGCACGAGACAGTGCCTCACGCGCGCGTGCAGGGCAGCGTGCGCTTTCACGGGCAGGACATCTACGCCGACGGTGTGGACGCGATTACGCTGCGTCGCCACGTCGGCATGGTCTTCCAGCGCCCGACTCCCTTCCCCACGATGTCAATCCGCGACAACGTCGCGGCTGGGTTGCGCGTGCAACCTGGAGCGGCGCAAAGCCGCCAGCAGGTCGACGAGATCGTCGAGCGCGCGTTGCGGCAGGCCGCATTGTGGGATGAAGTGAAAGACCGCCTCAGGGCAAGCGCGACCGGAATCTCCGGCGGGCAGCAACAGCGCGTGTGCATCGCGCGAGCACTTGCGACATCGCCACATGTGCTCCTGCTCGATGAGCCGACTGCATCACTCGATCCCATCAGCACACAGAAGGTGGAGGAGCTGGTCTACGAGCTGCGCAAGACGATGACGGTGATCATCGTGACGCACAACATGCAGCAGGCGGCGCGCGTGTCCGATCGAACGGTGTTCATGCTCAACGGCGACATGGTTGAAATGGGTGCAACGGGCACGATGTTCACGACGCCCTCCGACCCGCGCACCGAAGCCTACATCACCGGACGGTTCGGATGACGGCAGCGAGCCGCGCTTCCGCATCCGCGCCGGAGGATCACGTCGGCCGGATCGATGTCGAGGGTTTTAACTTCTGGTACGGCAGGACGCAGGCGTTGTTCGACATCAACATGGCAATCGCACCGCGCGCGGTAACGGCGTTGATCGGGCCATCCGGCTGCGGCAAATCCACCTTTCTGCGTTCGATCAATCGCCTCAACGAGTTGATTCCTGGTGCGCGCCGCACTGGCGAGATCCGCCTCGACGATGAGAACATCTATCAGAAGGGCATGGATGTCGTCACCTTGCGTCAGCGGGTCGGCATGGTCTTTCAGCGATGGAATCCATTCCCGAAGACGATCTACGACAACGTCGCGTATGGGCCGCGCATCAACTCGAGTCCGAACCGCGCTGATCTCGACGTGATTGTTGAATCAGCGCTGCGACGTGCGGCGCTCTGGGAAGAAGTGAAGGATCGTCTTCGCGACAGCGCGCTCGCACTGTCGGGCGGACAGCAGCAACGACTCTGCATTGCGCGCGCGCTGGCGAACGATCCGGAAGTGTTGTTGCTCGACGAGCCGGCATCGGCCCTCGATCCGATCGCCACACAGAAAGTCGAGGAGCTGGTGTATGAGCTCAAGAAGGAACTCACGATCGTCATCGTCACCCACAACCTGCAGCAAGCCGCGCGTATTTCGGACCGCACTGCCTTCTTCTACCTCGGCAAGTTGATCGAGATGGGTGACACGCAGCGACTGTTCACGAGTCCCACCGAGGAGCGCACGGAAGCATATATCACAGGGAGATTCGGATGAGCCCAGACGTCCCGTTTCGTCATTTTCACGATCAGCTCACGGCGCTCAACCGTCGACTCCTCGCCATGTCGGAGAAAGCGGAGTCGCTCGTGGAGCTCTCCGTCGACGCGTTGCTCTCGCAGGACGCCGGCAAGGCGGAAGCGGTGATCGACGCCGATCGCGAGCTCGATTCAATGGAGCTCGAGATTGAAGCCGCCGCGCTCGAGCTGCTCGCGCTGCAGCAGCCGATGGCGCGCGACCTTCGCTTCATCGTCACCACCATCAAGGTCACGAGCGACCTCGAGCGCGTCGGCGATCACGCCGTCAACATCGCGCAAGCTGCGCTCCGGCTTATCTCGCAGCGCACCAACATCACACCCGATCCGGAGATCGAGGACATGGCGCGTCG
>JBDTXZ010000011.1:0-16452 GCA_040005935.1 bacterium
GAGCGCATCGAGGCGCACGGTGGCGGCATCCTCGCCGTTGGCTCGACGTACTACTGGTACGGCGAGAACAAGCATCTCGGCGGCGGCAACAAGACGGGCATCTCGGCATACTCGTCGACCGACCTTTTTCACTGGACGAACGAGGGCGTCGTATTTCCGAAGGACAGCCTACCGCTGCGGTATCGCGAAAGCGGAGTGGCTGAGCGTCCGAAGGTGATCTACAATCGGCAGACGAAGCAGTACGTGATGTGGATGCATCTCGATGCCAATCGCTATGCCGATGCCAGCGCCGGCGTCGCGATCAGTGCAACGCCCACCGGTCCGTTCAAACTGGTTCGCGTGTTCCGCCCAATACGCTACGACTATGGTTACGCGACCGATGAAGCGCAGCTGCATGAACCGGAGCAAGGGAACACGTTCCGCGATATGGGGCTCTTCGCCGATGATGATGAAAAGGCGTACGTGCTTTACGCGTCGGAGAGCAACAAGACGCTGTATGCTGTGCGACTGAACGATGACTATACCGATATCGCGCGTCCGGCCGTTGAAGGACAAACGTGGGCGCGTCTCTTTCCCAGTGCGCGTCGCGAGGCACCAGCGCCGTTCAAGGTGGGCAGCACCTACTACATGATCACGTCTGGCCAATCGGGGTGGAAACCAAATCCAGCGCGCTATCACGTGGCTGAAGAGATGCTCGGGCCGTGGCGCACTCTGGGCAATCCCGCCGTGGGGGCTGATTCGGCGACGACCTTTCGGTCGCAGAGCACATTCGTCCTTCCCCTGCCGGCCGTGTGCGCTCGATGCTTCGTGTACATGGGCGATCGATGGGAGCCGTCGGCGCTCCAGAATTCCACGTACGTCTGGCTTCCGTTCGTTGTCTCGAATGACGCGCCGCTTCGCATTGAATTTCTTCCACGCTGGAACGCGAGCGCATTCAAGGCGCTCGCCGCGGAGTAACGATGAGCAGCAGTCCGCATCATTTCGTGACGTCTATGGAGATGCAGGTCGAAGCGTCGCCGTGGGGTCCGCACGAATGGCTATCGCGACCTGGCCTCACGAACGCGGAAGAGCTGCTGCTCGTACGAGTCGTCATGCCGCCGGGGCGCGCGCATCAGTTTCATCGCCACCCCGCGATGGAGGAAATCATCTACGTCATCTCAGGAACGGCGGAGCAGTGGGTGGGCGAGGCGAGCCGAATGCTGCATGTGGGAGAGAGCGCGCACATACCGCGCGACATGGTGCATGGCACATACAACGCCGGCGATGACACGCTGATCTTTCTCGCAATTCTGTCGCCCGCACAGTTCGACGGTCCTGCGCTCATCGATGTTCACATGGAGGAACCGTGGCGCTCGCTGAAGACGCCAATGGTGTTCGCGGAGTGAGCGGGACTGTCCTTCTCCTCGGCACCTTCGACACCAAGGGCGAGGAGTACGCCTTCGTCCACTCGGCGATCATCGAGCGCGGCTGCGAGGTGCTCACGATGGACATCGGCGTGTTCGATACCGGGCACGCGGCACCGTTTCATGTGGACGTCACTGCGGACGCAGTTGCGCATGCGGGAGGATCGTCGCTCGGAGAACTGCGCACCAACGCTGATCGCGGTGCGGCGGTCGGCGTCATGCTCCACGGCGCGCGGACGCTCGTGAAGGAACTGTTCGCGGCGCACAAATTCGATGGTGTGCTTGGACTCGGCGGTGGCGGCGGGACGACGATGATCACTGCTGCCATGCGCGAATTGCCGGTCGGAGTACCGAAGTTGATGGTGTCGACGATGGCGTCGGGAAACATGGCGCCGTATGTCGACGTGAAGGACATCACGATGATGTACTCCGTCGTGGATATTGCGGGCGTGAATCCCATCTCCGCGCAGATTCTGCGGAACGCTGCGGGTGCGATCTGCGGCATGGTAGCGATGCACGAGTCGCCGGCACGTCGACCAGGACGTCCTATGATTGCAGCCACGATGTTTGGTGTGACGACTCCGTGCGTGACGGCGGCGCGCAAGCGTCTCGAGGCGGCAGGGTACGACGTGCTCGTCTTTCACGCCACCGGCTCGGGTGGTCGCGCGATGGAAAGCCTGATCGACGACGGGTTCTTTGCCGGTGTGCTCGACGTCACGACGACCGAGTGGTGTGATGAGGTTGTCGGCGGCGTGTTGTCGGCGGGCCCGGATCGCTTATCCGCTGCGGGACGGCAGGGAATTCCCCAGGTTGTTTCCGTCGGCGCGCTCGACATGGTGAATTTTGGCGGCATCGAGACTGTGCCTGCTCCGTTTCGCGATCGCACGCTGTACACGCACAACGCGACCGTCACACTCATGCGCACGTCGCCGGATGAATGCCGGGAGATTGGACGACGCATGATGGCGCAGCTCGCGCGCGCGAAAGGCCCCGTGGTGTTGTTACTCCCGCTGCGCGGCGTGAGCATGCTCGACGCCGAGGGTCAGCCATTCTTCGACGCTGAGGCGGATGGCGCGCTCTTTCAGTCGCTGCGCGACCATGCGTCGCCGAACATCACCATTCGCGAGATCGACGCGCACATCAACGATCTCTCCTTCGCTCATGCCCTGGCCGACGCATTGCTGGCCGAGCTGAAGAGCCCACTCGCACCACGCGCTTCGTAATGCCTTTCATTCCGTATCAGGAATCACTGCGCCGGCTTCGCGAGCAGATTGCCGCGGGCACTCCCATCATCGGCGCGGGTGCCGGCACGGGCATCTCCGCAAAGTTCGTGGAGCGCGGCGGGGTGGACATGATCATCATCTACAACTCGGGCCGCTATCGCATGGCCGGGCGTGGGAGTGCATCCGGCATGATGCCGTATGGCGACGCGAATGCGATCGTCGTCGACATGGCGCGCGAGGTGCTGCCCGTCGTGAAGAACACGCCGGTGCTCGCTGGCGTATGCGGCACGGATCCCTTTCGGATGATGCGCGTGTTCCTGCCGCAACTCCGGGAAATGGGGTTCGACGGCGTGCAGAACTTCCCGACGGTCGGCCTGATCGATGGCCAGTTTCGGCAGATTCTCGAGGAGACAGGAATGAGCATCCAGCTCGAGATCGACATGATCGCAACTGCACACGAGCTCGAGATGCTCACGTGCCCGTACATCTTTGACGTCGCGACGGCGACGGAGTTTGCGAAGGCAGGCGCTGACGTTGTCGTCGCGCACGTGAACACGACGGTGGCCGGTTCGATCGGCGTGAAGACAGCGGCGATGTCACTCGACGAGGCGGTGGAGCGCGTGCAGGAGATGCACGACGCGGCAAAGCGGGTGAATCCGGACGTCATCGTGCTCTGTCACGGTGGGCCGATTGCCGAGCCGGCGGACGCGCAGTACGTGCTCTCACGTACGCGTGGCGTCGCGGGCTTCTTTGGTGCGTCGAGTATCGAGCGGCTCGCGACCGAGGTCGCGATCGAGGATCAGGCGCGGCGATTCAAGGCCATCCGCCTGTCGAACTAAGCAAAAACTGTCATCCCGTAGGCGCGAGCGCGGCGAGCGCATGTCGGGACCTTCTGTCCACGCGCTCGACGAACGCCACAGAGCAAGGGAAAGTAGATCCCGACACGCGCTTCGCGCCTGCGGGATGACAACAGCCGCCTACAACGCAGGCCGGCGTGGCTGTGCCATGTGAAGCTTTCGGCCGGTCTCGGCATCGAGCACCTCGTACATGCCGAGGATGCCGATCACCTTCTTGTCTGCGCGCTGGATGGGAACCTTGCCCACGCGCACCCACGAGATGTCGCCATTGGGAGCCTTCTGACGCTCGATGATGTCGAGTTGTGCATTCTTCGTCGCGACGACTGCCTCGTCGTCCAAACGATACTTCGCGGCCTGCGGTCGCCATGGAAGGCGTTTGTCGAAGTCGGTAATGCCGACCATTTCCGAGGTCGTGAGTCCGGCGTCCTGGGCGAATTGCGTGTTGCAGCCACCAAACTCGAACTCGGGGCCGACCTTCCAGAAGAGCCGCGCATTGACCGTTGGCCGGGAGGCTTCTCGGACGTAATCGGTAAGCTCGGACTGCAGGTCTGACAGACTTCGGGTTGGCCACTGTCGCGACTTGTCCGCCATGCCCGGATGCAACTGCGGCCACGACGCTGTGGCGACTTGTTTGTATGCTGCCAGGATTGCGCGGAGGTCTTCAACGTCGGGAGTCATTTTCTACGCTGTCGATAGGGTGAACCAGCGGCGGCCCGTGATCTGTCCAGCAACGTACGGCAACGCTTACCGAAGTGAGCGCAACCTTCCAAGCATCGAGTTCGCGTGTCCTGACATCAAACAGACATAAGTGTATTCGCCGGCCGGCGGCATGACGAAGGTGACCTCGACGGTTTGGCCTGGCGACGCCAGCGTGCTGTACGCAATCATTTTCGCTTTCAGTGCGACCGGCACGTAATCCCCGCCCATCTTCGACGCGGCCGCTGCGAGCTCATCGATGTCGTTGTCGTCACGCACCACGACGAAATTGTGTGGCAGTGTGCCCATGTTCGAAAAGCGAATGCGAACGCGCGTTCCGTGCCTGGCTGCAATTGCTGGCGGATCGAACTCCAGCGTCGACGTGCGCGCACGCACGGTAATGGTCGTGTCGATGGCCACATGCGCCGCGCCACTCTGCGCGCGCGCCGGGGCAACAGCGGTCGCCGAGCACACGCCAACGGCGGCGACCAATACGGGAAATCTCATGGGCTATTGGTGGGTCATTGGGTCTTGAACGCTTCAGGCAGGCCCCATCGTGCCGCAATGCGACCGAATGCGTCGGCGAGCTCCGGACTGGCGCCACGAGCCGCTGTCACGAGCGACGCGCGCTGTTCGGCGTTGAACTGCGGCGGAGTTTCCTGCGGCCAGCCCTCCGCGATTCCATTGAGCATGGCTAACGCAAGCGGCGGCGTCGCTTGAGGAACGACGGAGATCAACTCGACGACGGTTGGTGCATCTGCCTTGGCTGCGTGAAAGCGCGCGATCTTTTGCGTTGCTCGTTTGAGCCCGGACACGGCCATCGAATCGTTGACAGGAACTTGACGATGGACGAGGTCGCGGAGCAACGACGGACCTTGCCTGGCGGCGGCCATCGGGACGGCGTCGGGAATCCAGGGGTCGCGCGCATTCGCGCGAAGTGTCATGACGTCGAGAATGGACGCGGCCTCGCGCGCCGATCCCGGCAGCTCGGAGAGCACGAGCAGCGCTTCGAGACGAACATGCGCGTCGGCGTCTTCGAGGACACCCGCATCCCCCGTGTAGCCGGATGATCCACGGTCCGGCAGGATGTTCGCCGCAAAGATGTCGTCCAGCAGCTGCTGGTTCCGCGGAAGGATCATCAGCGCCGCGCGACGCACCGAGGCTGCAGGAGAATACAACGCCTCGCGCGCGACCTTGAGCGCGCCAGCGTTGCCCGGAATGGCTCCCAGCCCTTGCAGCGTCCACAGTGCGTGCAGCGCGGCCGGGTTGAGCCCGCGGTCGTCGATTGTCTGGTTACGCGCCAGCTCGATGAGCGCGGGCACAACGTCTGTCTTGCCGCGCTCGACGAGCAGCCGTTGCGCCGTGAGCCGCCAGAACATGTTGTCGTTGGTCAGCGCGTGAACAAGCTGCTGCGGTGACGCGTTGTCGAGACGCATCGCGGGTGCCGCGTGCGCGCTGTCGTAGCTGATGCGGTAGATGCGCCCGTGCAACCTGTCACGATTCGGCGTTTCATACGCGGCGCCCGTGCCGGTCTCACAGCAGCCGCCCATGTTTTTCGGCGTCGGATTGTGCTGCGCCACGAGCGTGTAGAAATCCGACACCCAAATCGCACCGTCGGGCCCGACCTTGACCTGCACCGGTGCTGCCCACTGATCGCGGCTGGCCATGAAGCTCCAGCGGTTCTTCGCCGCGAATGCACTGCCGTCGTCCGTGATGTCGAACATGCCGATCACGTGGGCCGTTGGCTCCGCAACGAACGCAGCGCGGTTCCAGTACTCGCTTGGAAACGCACGCGCCGTGTACAACTCGTGCGCCGAGCCCGCGGTGTACTTGCCGAACTGATCGACCTGCTGGATGTCGCGTACGGGAAAGATGTCTTGCCGATCCGAGATGTCGGGCAATGTTGTGTCGCGCGCACCCATTGCGCGGTAGTAGCGGAGCGGAATGTGGACGAAGTTGCTGGGCCTGTTGTTCGCCGTGGACCCGAACACAAAGTTGTCTTCCGACAGCGCGACGCCCCACGTGTTGTTACTCGTGCGAGCAACGTACTCGAGGTTGGATCCGTCACCCGGAAAACGAAAATACCCCGCACCGAACTGGCCGCGCGCATACGTGCTCGGCCCCACTGTTCCACGAAAGCCGTTATACCCGACGGATCCCCAGACCTGGTTGTCGAATCCATAGCGGAGATTGCTGATCGAGCCATGCGTGTCGTTGCGCGGGAAGCCGGTGAACAGGATCTTCCTTACGTCGGCCTTGTCATCGCCATTCGTGTCCTTGAAGAACAGCATGTGCGGTGCCTGCGCGACGATGACGCCTCCATTCGCGAACGCGATGGATGTTGCAAGGTTGAGCCCCTCAGCGAACACCTTCACCTTGTCGGCCAGGCCGTCGCGATTCGTGTCTTCGATGATCAGGATGCGATCGTGGCCGGGCACGGAGTCGGGCAACACGGTGTTCGGGTAGTCATTCGTCTCGACCGCCCACATCCGCCCGCGCGCGTCCCACGTAAAGTCGATGATGTTGCCGATCGACGGCTCGGTGGCGAACGGCGTGACGCTGAAGTGCGGACGCAGCGTCATAAGCTCCAGCGACTCGCGTGTCGGAAGTGCCGCCTGCGCCTGCTTGAGCGGCGCGTCGAGCGTGTTCCACGGGGAAGGTGGCAGCTTGTAGGTCGGCAGCGGAACCGCGAGATCGACCAACGTCGTCTTCGGGCCTGTGGCCATTTGCGTGAGCGCTTTGCCGCCGACCGCCCAACGTAGTCCGTGTTCGACAAGTTGCTGGAAGCCCGGCTGTCCCCATGTGCGTTCGTCATGCCCCCACGCTGTGTAGAACATCCGGCCCTTTCCGTATGTGCGAACCCACGTGTATGGCTCGTCGCGACCGTTCTCGCGTCGCACCTCGAGTACCGTTCGGTCAACCGGGTTGTGCCTGGCGTGGACGTATGTCTCGTCCCAACTCTCGAACGTCGGTACGCCCTTGATGGCAGGATGATCAGGCGCAAGGCGCACGGTGCTGAACGTGCCCGTGCCGTGGCTCTTGAATACCGCACCCACCAGCTTCGCGAATTCTTCCGAGTTCTGGAACGACGCCGATGCGCAATGCAGCACCACCACGCCGCCGCCCTTGCTCACGAAATCGAGCAGCGCGGAGATCTGTGGACGCGTGACGGTGAGGTGATTGTTGTAGAGCATCACCGCGTGGTAGCGCGCCAACTCAGATGGATTGAGGTCGTCTCGGTCGTCGGTGTAAAAGAGATCCACCCCATCTTTTGCCATCACCGGCAGCAGCTGCTTGGCGCGAGCCGTTGGCTGGTGATGCCCGTTGTCTCCCAGAAAAAGCACGCGAAGCCGCTCCGCATGCGGGGCCGGTGCCTGCGCCTGCGTGAACGACGGCCAGAGCAGCGTTAGCAGCAGTGCAGCGGCGGCGGCGTCGATCATCACGGCGCGATATCCACCACGACGGCGATCGCCCGCGAACATGATTCCGAAGACGACAACAAGGAGCAATGCCGCCAGAGCGACAGAGCGGAAGGATCGTTGTCCGGCGGCTGCTTCCGCGGGTTGGAGAATGTTGTTGGCGTCGCTGACAAGTGGTTCGTCTGGAATAGCCGTGCCGACGATGGCGCGCAGTGCGTTCGACGCGGGGTCGTTGTCGATGCTGACTGTCTGCTGCTGCACGGCGAGCACAGCGCGGGTTGCCGCGAGTGCATCCGCGACTTCACGTTCGCGATATCCGAGCGCCGGCTGACCGTCAGCCAACTGGGCGCGCAGCACGTAGTTGGGAAATGTCTGCTCGACTTGCTTCAAGACATCGGCTGTCGACGCGGGCAGCGATTGCGCGAGATAACGATCGGCAAGCGTGCCAAGCAGCGGCACACCGATGGCGCCCGCCATCCCGAGCCACATTCCAGCCGTCAGCACGATGCCGAGCGAACCGGTGCGCGGCATTTTTTCCGCTACGACGCCGACCATTGTCGGAAAGAAGAACGCCACGCCCCATGCAAAGACGGTCGCTGCGGCGAACGCGGTCAGCATGCTCGTCGCGAAGCTCAGCAGAAACAGCCCCGAGCCCGTCAGGACGGCGGCGACAAGAAGCATCCCTTTCGGCTGTAGCCGCTCTACAGCGTGACCTGCCTGCGTGCGGAGCACGACCATCCACCCACTGATCCACACAAGCACCAGAATGCCGTACAGGCCGGCCGATTGAAGCACGGAGGGCACCCAGCGCATGGGTCCCACCTCGAGCGATGTCGTAACCGCCATCATGGCGAGCATGAGGATGAAGAACGGCTTGGTCCGTGTGTACCGAAACATCTCGCCGACCGGAATGAGCAACGACAGCGCCATTCCCCAAAGCGCCGCGCCGCCAATCAATCCCACCTGAAAGTTGGTGACGATGAATTGCTGCTTCAACGGCATCAGGATGTTGCTCACGAGCGCGAACGACGCGCCAGTCGGAATGAGCGCGAGGCAGATCCCGACAAGGAGCCGCTTACGCTTGGCGTCGGACAACGAGCTCGACTCGGCCATGTGTTGCATCTCCGAAATGAGGAACTAAGGCGTCACGCGCATCGTGCCTTGCATCAGAATGGCGTGTCCGGGAAACGAGCAGATGTAGGTGTAGTCGCCAGGAGTCGTGGGCGCGTCGAAGTAGATCGTCTCGGATTGCTGCGGCGCCACGATGGCGGTGTGGAACAACACTTCGTTAGTCCGAGGAACAAAATCGAGACGCGTTCCATCGAGCCCCAGCTTCAGGGACGCCTCACCAACACGCGTCGCACTGCCGGGACGCACAATCACGAAATTGTGCAGCATGTCGCTCGCGTTCGCGAAATCGAGCTGGATGTGTGCGCCGGCTTTGACATCAAAACGCGTGACACTGAATTTCAATCCTTCTTCGCCCTGCACGCTCACCGTCTGGTCAACCTTACCGTTCCACGCGGGAGGCATGCTCGTTTGTCTCTTCGCCAATACCGCAGTGTTCGGCACCGCGCTCACTCGCGGCGCTGGCGACGGTACGGCGGCTGGAGCGCTGGGCATGGACGTCAGCGCGACGCGACTTCCGGTTGGAATCTGGTTGAGCGTGTAGTATCCGAAGTCGTGCAGCAACGACGCGCCTGTCTCTGATCGCACGCCAGTCATCTTGATTTCGTGGATGTATCCCTGGCGCAATGAGTCCACCACGAGCCGAGCGCTGCGTCCGTCGGTCGAGACGACGACAGAGCGTATGATGTGACTTGCCTGGTTGATGACCGGCGAACCGTAGATGTGGTGGTACTTGTAGATGAAGCTGTTCACCGTGTAGCTCGCTGGATCGGCTGCGATGGTCCTGTTCACCGGTGTGGTGAACGTGATCTCGAAACCATCAGGCCGCGCTTCGACCCTTTGCGCCTCGAATGGCGTCTTACCCGTCCACACGAGTCGTTGAAGTCCATACGGCGCCTTGCCGGTCGCGCCCCATCCGCGGCTCGTTTGCCCAACGTACATCGATCCATCGGTGCCCCACACCTCACGAAATACCCCCGACGCAAAGCCCTCCCTAAACGGGAACACCGCGCCCTGATAGACGCCGTTCACCTTTTCGAGGAAGACCCGCATGATCTTGCTCTGCCCCTGATCGCCGACGAAGAGCTGTCCCGCAAATGGACCGAACGCTCCGCGCGTGGAGTCCACGAGGATGGCCGACGTGGAGATACCGAGAATGGTGTGCGGAAACCACACGGCAGGCGTCTTCAGGTGGGGCACACGCTTCGCGACTTCGAACTTTGGCTCGCCAGTATCTGGAATGTCGGCCTTTGTCAGCTTTACCGGCGACTCCGGTTCGCTCGACCACTTGAGCCCCATGGGGTTCCCCATGAAGTCGCCTTTCTCGACATGCGAGATGCCGCCGGAACCGACCCAGTCGCCCTGGTTCTCGGAGTAGAAGAGATCACCTTCGAGATTGTAGCCGAAGCTCGAGGGCGACCGGAATCCCGCGGCGATGGGACTCATCGTTCCGTCCGGCGCAATCTTCAACATCCATCCACGCCACTTTACGAAACTCTCGCCGTAGCCAACCCACGCAAGGTTCAGCGTCACGATCATATCCCCACTCGGCGAGAACACCGGACCAAATGAGTACTCGTGGTAATTACCAGATAGCGGCCAGGAATACACGGTCTCGTAGCGGTCAGCCTTGCCATCACCGTCTGTGTCACGGAGGCGCGTCAACTCGCTCCGCTGCGACGTGTACAGCGCGCCGTCGCGGTACGAGAGACCGAGCGCCTCATGGAGTCCTTGTGCGAAGCGCGTAAAGTGCGGCCGGCCTCCCTTCAGGCCTCCGGGATTTTCGACGAGCCACACCTCTCCACGTCGCGTGGCGATCGCGAGACGACCATCCGGCAGCGTTTCGAGCCCACCGACTTCGAGCACGACGCTCTCCGGAATGGGCAGGGTGCTCATGCGGTAGTAGTCGTTTTCAGTCGGCGCCGTGGCTGGTCGCTGGGCCGCCGTACTTGTCGCGATGACGAGGACGAGTGCAACTGTCGTGACGAGCGAAGCGAACGACCCGGCGAGGTCAACGGGTGACTGCAACGCCACATTGTCATCCCGCACGAGCGACCGCTCGTGTCGGGATCCTCCATACGTCGCCCGTGGCCGGCTCACAGCACCGCGATGATAGGTCCCGATTCTCGCTTCGCTCGCGCGGGATGACAGCACGTAGGTGTCCGGTGGCGCTGACACGTCATTAACACGCAGGTCCTTCGACTCGCTTCGCTCGCTCAGGATGACAGGTGGCATCGGGCTACCAGACAATGTTGTACACGACGCTTGCCGCGCCGCGAGCGAACTTTACGGGAACGAGCAATTCATCACGACCGTTCTGATGCCTGATGACCGCGGAAGCGTGACCACGGGGCATCGTGATGTAGAAGCTTCTGTCGCCAATGACGTACGAGCCATCATCCTGGCGCGCGATGTGGTCACTCTGCGCGAGTTGGACATAGAGCCCATCAGCAACACCGCCTGCGCCAGGCGCCTTGAGGCGAAGCTCGCGCCGCAACGACAGGCCGTCGGTTGCCGGGCGGATGTTGTCCTCCACGGCCACGCCAGCAACGTGAGAAAGGAACGTTGGGTGTCCTGACGTATCGAGCGCGTATCCCTCGCGCCGGAACCTGTGTTCGTCCATTGAATCGGGCCATGCGACAGACGCATTCGCAAGCACGGCGAGCGACGGGGTTCCGGGAAGCGTGATGGCGCCGCCAAGCGGCTCGGCAGTTTGATCTTCTCCACGTTCGTGCCACATCTGCGTCGTCTCGAGAAATGGCCCGCGCCACACGTACAGCAGCGCACCCTGCGCAAGATCATAGCTGTAATGAACGCCAAGGGGATCGGCGACAGAGACGGCGATGACGCGCTTGGTGTCGTGATGTCGAACGAAGCTCCGGAGCACGACCGGCTCCCGCTCCGGCTCGACGACGATTGGATTGATCGCGGATGCGGTGTTGGTCGACGCGCTCTCCTCATGCAGCGCCTGTCGTTCCACGCCCGGCCCCTCCACCCACAACGCAACATCGCGTCGATTGAATGACGGATGGTTCTTGTAGTACGTCAGTGTGAACGCGTGCGCACCCGCGGTCAATTTCGTGTCGGCACTCGCGCGTCGCTCGGCGCCGCTGTGCACGAGTGTGGGCACGCCGTCAATCGTGAGCTTGGCGCCGCCGATGCGCGCACCACGGGAGGCGGAGTCGTTGCCAATCCATCCCAGATCGAGCTGGAATCGATACACTCCTGTTGACGGCGCGTTAAGAACGCCCTCGTATGAAACCGCGAACCTGTCCGGCGCAGATGCGAGATCGGAGGAAAGGGAGGTCGTTTCGCCCTCACGAACTGGCGCGTGCGTCGCGACGTATGTCGAGTCCATCGGTTCTCCTTCGAACACGTGGAAGCGCAGCGCACTGAGTTTTACAGAACCAGCGTACGACTTGTATCGAAGGTTCCGCAGCGCAATCGGGCCGTGATCTCCCTGGATCATGAGTGGCCCGAACGGACGTTCGTCCTGAAACGCGGCGCCCCGTGTGGGACCGGTGACATCGACGTTGTCCTGGATGACGACGCCATTCACCGTCACCTTGGCGAAGCGTGCGTCAGCGGTTTTGCGCTGGCCGTCGAATCTCGGCGCACGAAACGAGATGTCGACGTGCTGCCAGAGACCGGGTGCGCGGCTCGCATTCTGGCGCGGAGCGGTGCCTTCAAAGCCCGCGTCGCGCTTTTCGTCCCAGCGCTGGTTGATTGCGCCCAGGTCGGCGAACGTCGGCGTGCGGACGCCCCAGCTGTCTGCGAGCTGGACTTCGTAGCGCCCCATGACGTACAGGCCGGATCTCGATCCCTTCGCCAGCATCACATCGAATGCGATGTCGATGTCGCCATGTTCCCATGTCGTGAAGAGCGGAGCCTTCGCCGCCGCGGTGGGCGCGTTGACGAGCACTCCCGTCCCGGCGGCGTCGGCGAGCGCGAGTGAGTGATCGCGGTCTGCGGTGGCAGCACCTGCGATTCTCCAATTCGCGCTCGTGGGGCGAAAGCCGTTGAGGTTCGACAGCGAAATGGGCTGCAGCGGAAACTCGACGTTCGTGTCCGATCGGGCCTGCGCGTTCACGACGGGCGCGAGCGCGACGACGAGCATACATGCGAGTGAGCGGCGGATCACTGTGGGCGACCTGTCGTGATCAGTATGACGCCGTTCGCTCCGCGCGAGCCATAAAACGCCGCGGCGCCGTCCTTCATGATCTCGATGCGCTTGATGTCAAGAGGGTTCATACTGCGGAGGTCACTCACCGATCGACTCGCGCCATCGATGATCACGAACGGATCGTTTGAACGGAGTGATCCGGTTCCCCGAATCTTGATGCTGTAGCTGCCGCCTTGCGACGTGACTTGCACGCCGGGAAAGTGGTCCTGAATCAGTTGCTCGACCCGCGTGAAGCGAGCGCGCTCGTCCATTTCGAAGTCCACGACTTTCGAGGCGGAGCTTCGGCTTCGCGTCGCGAGCGCGCGCTTGGCGGAATCGGCGCTGAATGCAGTGGACGAGTCGATGGTGTCCTCGGACAAGGAGTGATGAGCGCACGAGGTGTTGGCCGCAAGGCAGACTGACGTGAGTGCAAGCCGGACGTAGACCGAGCGGACGAAGCGCCCGATAGTACGTGCACACTGTGTTGCGCGCCAGCGTGCACATATGTGCACGAACGCTAATTCTTTTTCCCATCGTCCCGTCTCTTCCAGGTCGACAGGGACTGCCTCGATGCCAGGGAAGTAAGGTTCAGAGAATTCGGCGCGTCGTGTCGCGGATGATGAGCTCCGTCTCCAGGCAGACCTTTTCTGGCGCCGCCTTGGTCTTGGATTCGATGTCGCGCATGAGCAGTTCGGCGGCCTGGCGACCCATTTCGTACTTCGGCACGCGCACGGTCGTGAGCTGTTGGGGAAACAGCTGCAGCATGTGCAGATCATCAAAGCCGATGAGCGAGATTTCGTCGGGCACGGAGATGTTGAGTTCGCGCAGTGCCCGCATCAGGCCGAGCGCAACGAGATCGTTGTAGCACGTCACGGCCGTCGGCCGTTCCTGCGGGTTGAGCGTCGCGCCGAAATATTCGAGGCCGACGCGATACCCTGCGTCGTGCGAGTCTCCGCACGGCACGATCATCGAATCGTTATACGCCAGCGGTGAGTGGCTGAAGGCGCGCCGGACCCCTTCTGCGCGCGCGCGGCTGTGCTCCGAGTAGTGCGGGCCCGCGAAGTGGACAATGCGCGAATGACCTTCCTGAATCAGGTACCGCACCGCGTCGGCGGATGCCTTCACATTGTCCACGTCGACGAGACTGGTGGGAACGCCCTGCATGTTCTCGAGCAGCACGAAATGAATGTTCCGTCGCTTGAGCTCGAAGATGTGCGAGAGGTCGGTTTCATCGTTGCGGATGGGCGCGATGAGCAACCCGTCGATCTCTCGCTCCATACACTGTTCGACGATGCGACGCTCGAGCCCGGACTGTCCCTGCGAGCTGCTGACGAACACCAGATAGCCTCGGTCCATGGCGACGTCTTGCACGCCGGACAACACTTCCGCGTAGTACGTGTTCTCCGGCTCCTTGATGATCAAGCTGATGCTGCGTTGCACGACGTGTCGAAATCCACGCTGCGCGGAGCGACTCGGCCGATAGTTCAACTCGTCGATCGCGCGGAGCACGTTGCGACGGGTGCTCTCCTTGATCGTGGTCTTGTTGTTGATCACGGCCGAGACGGTGGATTTCGCCACGCCGGCGAGCGACGCGACGTTGGAAATTGTTGGGTTCTTCGCTGACTTCTCCAACCTCGGCGCCGTACCATCGGTCGAGCCACTCGGCATGGTCGTCATTCCTTCGGGCAGTTGAACCGGTGCAAATTCGCGTCTGCTTCTTGTGAACCGGTTCAATGTGCTTTGGTCGAATCGTTCCCGCAAGCACCGCCACCGCCCTAATCGGGTGCAATTCTTGGGTCATTTAGGTAGGTGTGACATGTTCTATGCCGGGGAGGCCAGAATTGACGAATTTGGCAGGTTTTCCCATCCCAGTATTGCGGACTCGGAGAAACAATGCCAGAATCGGCAACGGTGTTCGAACCAAGGAAACTTGGTTCGTTGAACCATGAGCAAGGAGAATCGCCGGAGCGCCCGCAAAGCTTGTCTGGCGCCACGCGTGCACGTATGTGCAAGAAGAGGAGTTGTTTTGACATTTGCTTTTTTACATCGCACGATTGTTTGGTGTTTCGACAAATGCACGCGAGATCCCTCGACCGTCGAACCATTTCGGAACGGCCAGCGAAGCCGCTGATCTGCGTGTGTTTCGGTCACGTTGCTCGACCTCAATTTCCAACCACCCCTCTGAGGTACGCATGTCCGGTTTCAACCTATCGCGACGCTGGTTGTTGACAGCGCGGGTCTTCGCGTTACTCGCCGCACCGTGTCTTGCCGGTGCGCAAGGAACGGGAATCATCAGCGGTACCGTCACAGATTCTGCGGGCGCTCCGCTGGCGAGTGCCCGCGTGAGTGTCGACGGGACCAGCATCGCCACTGGCACGAATGCATTGGGTCGCTTTACGCTTGCCGGTGTCACGTCAGGCGCCCATACGGTGCGCGCGCGCGTGCTCGGCTATCGCGAACAGCAGTTGCCCGTGTCTGTCACCGGCGGACAAACCGCGACGCTGTCGTTCCGGCTCGTGCGCTCCGCATTGGAGCTCGAGCGCGTGATCGTGTCGACGGGGTACGGCACGCAGACGAAGGCCAATGTCACCGGCGCCACTGAAGTCGTCGCCGGCGAAGAAATCACCAAGCGGCCTGTGTCCAACATCACGAAGGGTCTGCAAGGCTTCATGCCCGGTGTCACCGTGCAGGATTTCGGCGGTCGGCCTGGCTCCGACGGCGCGCAGATCCGCATTCGCGGGGCGGGCACCCTCGGCAACAACGGCGCGCTGATCGTCGTCGACGGCGTCGTGGGTGAGATCAACAACCTCGATCCCCTCGATATCGAAAGCGTGTCCGTGCTCAAGGACGCGGCGTCCGCAGCGATCTATGGCGCGCGCGCAGCCAATGGCGTCGTGATCGTCAAGACGCGTCGTGGCCGGAACACTGGTGGGCTCAAGGTCAGCTACGATGCCTACGTGGCGACGCAGAGCGCGCAGGACATGCCGCAGCGCGTGGACATCAAGACCGAGCTCGAGACCGTCAACAAGGTGTACGTCAACTCAGGCCAGGCACCGAAGTACACGGCGGGCTACATCGACAGCACGGCCAACGGACTTGATCCGATCAAGTATCCGAACACCAACTGGCCGTCGTTGATTTACAAGTCGGCACCGATGGCGGACCAGACGGTGCGTGTCTCTGGTGGCAATGATCTCGCCACCCTCTCGCTCTCCGCGAACTACTTCGATCAGGAAGGCGTGCTGCGGGCAGAGACGTACTACAAGCGCTACGTGCTACGCGCGAACTCGAATTTCAACATCTCCAAGCGCCTCACCGCCCAGACGAACCTGGCACTGATGAGCGAGAAGACCGTGCGTCCACGCGGCGAGGGTGATGCGCAATTCCGCATGTTCCACGACACGCCGCCGACGTCGCTCGCGCGATATGCGGATGGCAGTTACAGCTGGAGCAAGAGCGCGTTCAATCCCGTCGAGCTGCTCCTGGAGCAGGGCAACGTCAAGGGACGCTTTATCACCACGTCGATCAACACCCAGGCCACATACGCGCTCGAAAACGGCTTCA
>JBDTXZ010000012.1:0-16323 GCA_040005935.1 bacterium
GTCACTCGTGCAATTCGGCGAGCATGAACTTCGCGTGGCCGCACTCTCGGACATTATCAAGAGCAAGGAACGCGCAGGACGGGATCAGGACCTCGCCGTGTTGCCCATTCTCAGGCGGACACTGAATGAAAAAGAAAAAGGCTGAACACAACAAAACGTCAGCGCTCAAGCAGGAAAGCGAGCGAGCGCTCGTTCAACAGATACGGCGGCAGCTTGCGTTACCGCCGTCCAAACGCACGAACTTCCTCCGTGTTCGACTGCCGGGTGGAGGCTCTTCGCTATAGAGCGTCATACCGCTCCTGCCGGATGCCAGCGCTACGCTAAAGACGAAACAGGTAGCTCGCCTTCACGAAGAACGCGTCGTCCTTCCGGTTGTACCCACCGAAGCCCAAGCTCGATGGAAACTCAAACGGCTGCGCCTTTAGTCTGGTGTCGGCGTAGCCTGCGCCGTAACCAAGGAACACAACCGTTCCCGGGTTTGGCAGGAAGGAAAACAGGAAGTCACCGCGGAAACTGCTGCGCTGACACGCCCGGGTGACACCATACGCGCCGCCATTGCAGGCGTCATTCGCAATGATTGGACGACCCGTCGCTCCTTCGTCGCGCAGCGCATCGCGATAGAACGAATCGTATTCTCCTACAAGCCGCACGAACACGGGCCGCGCGATCTGATACTCCATCTTGAGTCGCGGAATGCGATTGTTCCCCACGATGCTCCCGTCGCTGCGGCGATTGTAGCTCTGCAAATTGTACGTGGCATTCAGGCGGAGCTTGTCGGTGGGTCGCGCTGTGACGCCATACGTCGCAATCACGATGTTCGACGACGCCCACTCATAGAAATTTTCGTCTCGGCCATACAGGTAGAACGCATTCACCGAAATGCGACGCCCGGCCGGTGAGTTGATCGAGAGATAGGGTTCGCTATTCCCGATCCGCGGCGTGCCGACGAATGGCAGCGTATCGCCCTGTACGCCAAGCACCCGATAGCCTGCGTACAAGCCGGGATCGAAACCGAACGTCTCGACGAAATACCCAGTGCCCACGGTCCATCCGCCGCGCAGCGTCGCACTCAGGTTGAAGTGCAGCTTTTTCTCGATCGCGTCGGCCTGATGGACGAAACTCTGGTAGCGCCACGTGCTGAAGTAACCGGGATTGAACGTCACGACTTCGAACAGCGAACCAGGACTGCCGAAGACATTGAAGCGATGATCGATTCCGCCATTCACCACTCCGCCGCGCGAGATGAAGCCGCTCAGTGCGCGAAAGTTCTCATGCACACCGTCGAGCGAATAGGTAAACGCGGATCGCTTGCCATTGCGGTTGATCCCGGCGTGCCACAATGGAGCGTTCAACACCGTCGAACCCTGCTTCGTGAAGCTCTGTGCGTACTGCCCCTGAAAGCTGTAGACACCGCCGAACAGGTAGCTGCCATCCACATCGGCGACGCGATTGTAATTGCCCGCGTCGACCCGATCGGTGTACGCAACACCCAGCTTGGACGACGTGCCAAGATCGCGTTGCACACGGAGCAGGTTGAACACCGGATGGTCGCTACGCGACAGCGAGCCGGCCGCGTCGTCCACCGCGCTCAGCAAGGCGACGCTCGTGCCCGACACCTTGCCGGTGAGCTTCGCAGCACCCATGGGTTGGATGATGCGTCGCGTGTAGATCAGTGAGTGCGGCGTCGAGAACTGCTCCGTCCCCTCAAGAAAGAACGGACGCTTCTCGGCGAAGAACAACGCCTGTCGTGGATCGAAGGTGAACTGCCCCGCATCGGACTCGATTTGCGAGAAGTCCGGATTCGCCGTGCCGTTGAGCGTGAGGTTGTTCGTGATGCCCCAACGCGCATTGCCACCGATTTCCGGACGATTGCGGTCGTAGCGCCAGCCACTGGCGGAGCTTCCGACTGGAGCAATGCCCGATGTCCGCTGCGTGAGTTCCGGATTGACATCCACCACGAGTCCGCGACGAAGATCCGTCAGGCCCTCGAGGACGCCCGATTGCGCGAGGAATGAAAGGCCAGAGCGCTTGGCCGGAGTCCAGCTATCCTCGTTGCCTGAATGCTGTACGGCGCGAACGATGTTGAGTCCCCACGACTGCACGTCGCTCGACTGGTACTTCAGGCTCTTGAACGGAATGCGCACTTCGACGACGTAGCCGTCTGCGGTGATCCTTCCTTTTGACTGAAAGACGTAATCGGCGCTGAGATCCGTCGGGTCGCGCGCCAACGTAGTGCCTCCGAACCCGCTGGACCGGGTCTGATTGGATTCGACGATCGTGCCGTCGGCTTGCACACCGAGTGGGTTTACCGCAAAGACAGTGGCCTGTCGTCCGTCGTTGAATGTCCCAAGCAGGATCTGCACGTTGTCATCGGAAGCGATCCTGTCGCGATCGGCAAGTGTCGCGACAGCTTGCCCATGCTTCTCGAACGCACGAATTCCGAAATGAATCGCGGTGGCCGAGTACCAGACCAGGACTTCGGTGGAATCGCTGGCCGGCGCCGCGTCGTTCGGCGAAAACTGGCTGAAGCCAGTGAGCAGCGCGGCCTTTGCCCACTGCGGCTCGTCGAGTTGTCCGTCGATGGTCAAGCCAGCGTCCTCGAGTCGCGGCGGGCGCACGCGCAGTTCGTTCGAGCGCCCGTTGTACGTGGGTTGGGCGATGGGCCGCTGGCGAGACAGGGGCGTATGGTCGCGCGTTGCGGGAACAACGGCGAGGGCGACGAGGAGGAAGGCGATCATCGACGGTGGGAGAATAAATGCTTACTTCTTGTTTGGCGTAACCGCAAAATCGCTGATGTGCACGTCGAGATTGTGATTCACTCGCAGGCCGACGATGCCGTTCGCGCTGCCTACATGTCCACCCAACGCGTGTACTTGCGTGCCGTTCACCAGCAGACGAATAGAATCCGGCTTCGTCGCGTCGACGGTGAGCGTGTTCGTGGCGACGCCCGCCGCATCGGCCTTGTGCACAGCGGCATTGTCCGTCCACTCGACGATCTTGTGCACGTCCTTGCCGGCGCGGTGATTCACTAAAAACTTGCCGTCGCCGCGGACGAGAAAATACACATAGCTCAGGGCCGGCTTGTCGAGCTTGTTCCCTTGAAACACCAATCCGTACGCTTCGGGATGCGTGGGGTTCTTCGTCTGGCGAAACGTGGCCGACGCGGTGAACGCGCCCGACGCCTTGAACTTACGGGACCAGTAAATCGCCGCAGGACCCGATGTCACGTGATAGCCGGGTGCCATCGTCACGAATTTGGCATCAGAAATCTTCTGGCCGGACTCATCGGTCCGACCCATCCACCCTGCAGGCAGCGCGCCGCCAACGACTTTCTTGTCTGGATCGTGATGCATCGGTTTCGCCTGCGCCGCCAGCGGAGCTGACGCGAGAACGAGCAGGGACATCGTGGTGATCGAGCGACGGAACATGATGGCATTCTCCGTAAGTGGGGTGTCCGAAAGGTGATCACGGTTGTCGCCGCCAAAAGGTTTCGGCGATGTGACCAGTGTGCCGTTCTTCATGCCGCTACACGGTCCAGCGATGGGCGGCGGACCAGACGTGGCATGGGACGCAGAGGCGCCTTCGACTCGAGATCCCGGCGGTGTGACCAGCGAGAATACATCGGTGCTGCGGTGACGGTTGCTTCGAAGCTGGGCAATGAGGCGATGGCACGCAACCATGGTATCGTGGGCCGGCGCAGCGTACCCCGATAGATCGCGCCCCGTGACCTTGCAACTCCCTGACAATCCACTGGCCTCATTCGCGCTGAAGGGCGAGGAGCGCCTCTGGCGTATCGACATCCGCCGGCGTTGCCTCCGCAATGTCCACCAGCGCGACGCGATCGCCCAGACGCTCGAGCACGGCACGCGCGCCAACGTCGCCACGCAACGCCCGCAGTGCGTCGAAGCACGCTCGGCCGAACAACACCGGATGGCCGCGCCCGTCGCTGTACACCGGAGCCACGGCCGCGATACCGCCCACGTTCCATCGATCGCACAGTGCGCGCGTCACACGCTCCTCGGCGAGCGGCTGATCTGCCAACGCGATGACAACTGCGTCAACGTCATCAGGAAGCGCCGCAATGCCCGCGCGAATCGAGCTCGCCATTCCTTCGTCGCGGCCAAGATTCACGACGAATCGCACGTCGAGTCTCGACAGCGCCTGCATCACCGCATCCGCGCCCGGCGGAATCACGACGTAGGTCGACTCAAGCGGAGCGAGTGCACCGACGCTCCACCGAATGACCGCCTTGCCGTTCAGCTTTGCGCACAGTTTGTCCGCGCCAAAGCGCTTGCTCCGTCCCGCCGCAAGCAACAGTCCGGCGATCACGTGTCGATCGCGTCAGCGTCCGCCGTATCGAGAGCATCGCGCCACACACGCCGAATCTCGTGCGCACCGCGCGCGTTTGGCTCAATCAGCGAGCGACGCCAGTACCAGCGATCCGCTTCCGGCACGCTAGCGCCATGGCCAATGAAGTGTGTGTACACATCGGCCGCGGCAGCTCCAGGAGTTCCCTCAGCGAGTGCCGTAATGCTCGCGTTCATTCCGTCGAGCACAGACAGCGGCAGGACACCCGCGTCCTCCAGCACTCCGGGTATTCGCCCGGAGCGATCCGACGGATCGTAGATCGTCGTCAGAAGAATCAGGGAGTTCGGCCGCATACGACGAATCGCGTCGAGCAGAAATTCGTAGGCCTCAGCGACATCCTTCGCGATGCGTTCGAGCAGCGACGCGCGGGGCCGATTGGAGAACGCACTGAGCAAATCATTGCCACCCACCGTCAGCGTGATGAGTGTGCCCTCCTCACTCTCGGCGAGTTGCGCAAGTTGCTCACCGAACACGTCGCCAATCGTTGCGCCATCGGAGGCGAGATTCTGAAACGCAATTCCGGGATACCGCGACACCAGATCGTCGTTCTGATCTTCGGACCATCGCGCATCGTCATTCTGGTGGAACAACGCAGCGGCGCCAAGTGGCGCGACAGTACCCGCAGTGGGATCGCGCTCGAGGGCAACGGCTACGTCGATCTCACCGGCGTCGAGCGCAGGATAGAGATCGATCGACATTGAGTCGCCGAGTGCGACGTACTGCGTGAAGTAGGGAAGCATGTGGAGCTGAGGATTCAACCGTGCGTCAGACGGTCTCGAGGACCAATCCGCGCGTCGCCAGAATGCGGGCGACCGTCTCGCCAATCTTGTTGTTCGGCGTGCTCGCGCCAGCAGTTACGCCAATGCGCGTCGGACGACCGGTTGGCAGCCAGTCGGAGCGCATTTCTTCCAGGTGCTTCACCTCAGGACTGCGAAAGTACACGGTGCCAGCGACGGGATCGATGCCGCTTGCATCCTCGATGTGGTAGGTCGGCACATGTTCGGCGCAGAGCATGGCGAGTGAGATCGTATTGCTCGAATTGAAGCCGCCGATGACGATCATTGCGTCCAGCGGCTCTTCGAGCAATGCGAGCACGGCGTCCTGCCTGTCTTGCGTCGCGCTGCAGATCGTATCGAACGTGCGGAAGTTGGCGGCGCGGGCCTCTGCGCCGCGCGCGCGCGCGATGGCCTGACCGACTTCTTCGCCGATGGCCAACGATTCCTTGGCGAGCATCGTCGTCTGGTTCGCGACGCCAACGCGCGCGAGGTGCACGTCCGGATCGAATCCTGGCGACGACGCGTGCGCGAACTTGTTGAGGAATTCTTCGCGTGACTCGCGACCTTCGATATAGGCGCAGACGAACTGCGCCTCTTCCATGTGCCGCACCACGAGATAGTGACCGCCAGGATACTTCATCACCTGCGACGCCGTCGCACGCGTCTCCTCGTGATGATGCTTACCGTGGATCAGTGCCGTAAAGCCGTCGCGCGCGTAGCCTTCCACGCGCTTCCAGACGTTGAGGACCGAGCCGCACGTCGTGTCCACCATCACGCAGCCAATCGTCCGCAACGCCTCGAAGGCCGCGATGGTGACGCCGAAGGCGGGAAGAATCACGACGTCTTCCGGCTTGATGACGCTGAAGTCGATGTTGCCGTCTGCCCCAGCCATGAGGATATCGATCCCCATGCTCCGCAACTTGTCGTTGACGTGCGGGTTGTGGATGATCTCGCCCAACAAAAGCAGACGCCGCTCAGGAAACTTTCGTCGCGTTTGGTACGCGTACTCGACGGCGCGTTCCACACCGTAGCAAAAACCGAATTCCTTGGCCAGGCGGATGGTGACATCGCCGACGACAAGGGTGTAATCCTGCTCTCGAAGGGCGTCGACCACGCGGCCGTTATAGTCGCCGGACAGTTCGTCCTGGACCTCGGCCTTGAGACCAAAACCCTTGCGGAAATAGGTGGTAGCGGGCTCGTCGGGGTGGGGGGCGGCCATCCTTGTAATCTAGCACTGGGCGTGGCTCGAAAGAACGCGGCGAATACTGCGCGGCCGGCGGAGCGCCCACCCACCACATTCGTGCTGGCGCGCTCGCCTGGATTCGGCCTACCTTGCCGACATGTCACACCAGGCAGATGCGGATTTCATTGCCCTCCAGGCGGCACTCGCCGGCGAGTATTCGCTCGAGCGCGAAGTCGGTCGCGGCGGCATGGGCATCGTGTATCTCGCGCGAGAAGTGCGGCTCGCGCGGCCTGTCGCCATCAAGGTGCTCCCGCGCGCATTGGCTGAGCGGCCTGACCTGCGCGAATCGTTTCTCCAGGAGTCGCGAACGGTCGCCGGGCTGAATCATCCGAACATCGTTCCCGTGTACGCGGCGGGGGAGCGCGATGGGTTCGTCTACATCGCCATGGCGTTCGTCGAAGGCATCACGCTGGGCGAGCGCATTCGGACGCGTGGTCCCCTCCTGCCTGGCCAGGCAGCGCGTGTACTGCGCGAGGTGGCGTGGGCGCTCGCGTATGCGCACGGGGCTCACATCGTTCATCGCGACGTATCCGCCGAGAACATTTTGCTCGAGCGCGGCAGTGAACGCGCCATCGTCACTGACTTCGGCATCGCGAGCGCCATGCACGCGGCCGCACTCGACGAGCACGGGCACGTGATGGGCAATGCGCATTACGTGAGCCCCGAGCAGGCCACGGGAGAGCCCGTCGACGCGCGAAGCGACCTGTATTCGCTCGGCATCGTAGGCTATTACGCACTGACCGGCCGGCTGCCGTTCGATGGCGAGACGAGCGCTGAAGTTGTCGCGCAGCACATCGCTACAGTGCCTGCGTCCATCACGAGCGTTGCCGGTTCCGTTCCACCGCGCCTGGCCGCAGCGGTCGAGCGGTGCCTGCACAAGGATCCGAACCGCCGCTATCGCAGCGCAGAGAGTTTTGCCGAGGCGATCGACTTGGCCTTCGAGCACGCGAAGGAGATTCCGGCGCCATTGCGTTCGTGGATCAACCAGGGCGAGCGGGAGTTGCCTGCGCGCGTCGCGATGCTGGGTATGGGTGCCATGTCAGGCGCTTCAATGGCATTCGTGAATCCGTGGCTGTTTTTCGTGCCCGTCACCATCCTCGGCGCAATCAGCGTCATCCCACCGACCATGCGGCTGCGACGCATCATGGCGGCGGGATATCACGTCGATGACCTGTACGCAGCCCTCCGCGAACATCAACTCGTAAAGAGCGAAGAACTGGAATACGAGCGGCGACAGGGATCACCTCTCGTTCGAAAATTCCTTCGTGTGATCCTCGGCGCTTCAATCGGTGGAACTGCGCTGAGCGTAGCGATGGCCATACTGCAGTTGCGCCTGGTCGGAGGCGTACGAGTACTCAGGGCCGGTTGGTCAATCATCATGTTCGGAGTAATGGACGAGGTGACAGCGTCCATGCTGTTTCTCTCTGTCGCCGGACTCGCAATCGGAGGCGTCCCACTCGCTGGTGAGTTCGTCCGCCAGAAGCTCTCGGCGCGAATCGCATCGGCCGGTATCTCGCTGTGGAAGAGCAAGTGGGGCGCGCGCTTTGCGAAACTTGCCGGCATCGGGCTCAAGTCGGTTGATCGGCCGACGCTCGGCATGCCCGTCCTCACAGAGATCGCCCTCGGGCGCGCCACTGATCACCTCTTCAACGCATTGCCGAAAGCCTCGCGGCGAGAACTCGCTGCGCTGCCGGAAACTGTGCGCCGCCTCGAGGGGGACGCCACCAAACTTCGCGAGAGCATCGACGCACTCGACGATCAGCTTGCCGCATTCGAGCGAGGCAATGACGCGCTCGACGACGTGCGGCGTACCGCGCTGGCCGACGAACTTCGCAGTGCACGTACGCTGGCCGCCGGGCGCCTCGCCGCTACAGTCGCTGCGCTCGAGAACATTCGTCTGGACTTGCTGCGGCTGCAGATGGGCAGTGCGCAGATCGAGTCCGTCACCGCCACGCTCGACGCCGCGCGGCACATCGGCGATCGCATCGGTGAGTCGATTGCCGCGCGCCTCGAGGTCGAGAAATTGTTGCTCGATGCGCGCACGTACACTGGAGCACTTCCGCCAGCGCCGCTCAACGACGACGATGCAGACACACCCGTTCACGGCGTGCCAACGGCGCATGTGTAGTGTCGTCGATTCGGTGACGGCCTCGCTGGCCGCCGCACAGCGCGTGGGTCGCGAGATCGAGCTCGCCGTGCAATCGCAAGCGGAAATCGAACGCTTCCTGCGCGAGTCACGGCCGCGCGCGTTGGATTCCATCCCGGATACCGCTTCTGTCGACGTAGAAGCCGACGTGGACGACGACGCCGACACGCCCGTTGGCGGCGTTCCCGCGAGCCGTGGCTGAACTCGCACCCCTCCTTCGCCCCGCGCCCTTGCAGAAGGGCGACACCATCGGCGTCGTCGCGTCGTCGTACTCGCCGCGTCCCCGGTGGCTCGCGCGCGGCGTCCGCGCGCTCGAGCGCGCTGGGTATTCCGTTCTCCTCGACCCCGAGCTCTCGACCACGCGCCGGTATCAGCGCGCGGAAGACGAGCGCCGCGCCGCGAACTTTACGGCGATGTGGACGGATCCGCGCGTGAAGGCACTCATCAGTGGCACCGGCGGCTATGGCGCCGTGCGCATGCTGCCGTACCTGGATCCCGCGTCGTTCCGCAGTCATCCAAAGGCCTTCGTCGGTTACTCCGACGTCACTGTGTTGCACCACTGGTTGATGCGACTTGCCGGGCTACGCGCCTTTCACGGACCCACGGTGGACGACTTGATCCCGAGCGCGCGCGACGTGACGACATCGTCGCTCCTTTCCGCACTCACGACGCCGCGTCCAACCGCAAGGATTGGTCGCGATACGGCGCGCACGGTGCGGCCTGGCCGCGCAACTGGCAGGCTTGTGGGAGGAAACACGGCGCTCGTGCAGCAGACCATTGGCACGCCGTACGAAATCGACACGACTGACGCGATCCTCTTTCTCGAAGAGGTACGCGATCCAATGTCATTCGTCGACGAACGACTCGTGCAGTTGCGCGCTTCCGGTCTTCTCGCCAAAGTCCGCGGCATCGTCTTTGGCCATCTATCGCTGGATCGCTCCGAAGAAGATGAATTCGAGGACTTCGTGCTCGATCTCGTTTCCGATCTCGGCGTTCCGGTGATCATGGACTTTCCCGCAGGGCACGACAATCCTAACTTGACCTTGCCTCTCGGCACCGAAGTCGAGCTCGTTGTCGAGGAGGCAACGGGGTGGATCGTGTATCGCGAAGACGCGTTGCTCGTTCCCGCTCCGCCCTCTGTTCCTGCCTCGTGACCGCTCCCGAGCACTTCGATCTTGTCGTCATAGGCTCCGGCCCCGCCGGTGAGAAGGGCGCCGCGCAGGCCGCCTACTTCGGGAAGCGCGTCTGTCTCATCGAACGTGCGCCCAAGCCGGGCGGCGCCGCCGTGAATACCGGCACCATCCCGAGCAAGACACTTCGCGAGACGGCGCTCTACTTCTCCGGACTGCGCCAGCGTGGGCTGTACGGCGTCGACTTGAGTGTGAAGCAGAACATCACGATCGCCGACTTCATGCATCGCGAGCGCGCCGTCATCGAGTCCGAGTGGAATCTCATCGCCGAGAATATCGAGAAGCACGGCATCACGACGATTCAGGGATCGGCGTGCCTGGTCGATGCGTTCACCGTGGACATTACGCGCTACGGACTGGAGAGGCGTCGCGTGACGGGCGACGTCATACTCGTCGCGACCGGCTCGTGCCCGATGTCGCCCATGGGCTACGCGATTGACGGCGAGATCGTCGTCGACAGCGACTCACTGCTGACGCTGCAGCGCATTCCTGCATCGATGATCGTTGTCGGCGGCGGCGTGATTGGCTGCGAGTACGCGTGCATCTTCGCGGCGCTTGGTGTTCGCGTGACGCTCGTGAACGAGCGCGCACGATTGCTGGCGCATCTCGGCACCGATGTGAGCGACGCACTGCGGCAATCCATGACGGGAAAGCTCGGGATCAGCGTGTATGGTGAGGTTGACGTGCGTGACGTGAGCGTCGAGAACGGGCGCGCGATCGTGACCCTGTCCAACGATATCATCCTGGTTGCCGACTGCTTGCTCGTGAGCACTGGTCGCGTCGGCAACTCGAGTGAGCTTGGATTAAGCGAAATCGGTGTCGAGACAAACGAGCGCGGCTTCATTCAGGTGGACTCGCACTACCGCACGACGGTGCCGACCATCTACGCCGCGGGCGACGTCATTGGCTTTCCCGCGCTTGCCTCGACCTCCATGGAACAGGCGCGCGTTGGGGTCTGCCATGCCTTTGACCTCAAGTACAAGAGCGCGGTGTCGGATGTTCTCCCATATGGGGTGTGGACGATTCCCGAAATCGCCACGGTCGGAGACACCGAAGACTCACTGTACCGGCGCGGCATTCCCTATGAGATCGGGCGGTCGAGCTACCGCATCAATCCCCGCGGCCAGATACTCGGCGACACCGACGGCTTCGTAAAGATCATTTTTCACGCCGACGACCGGCGCGTGCTCGGCGTGACCATCGTCGGCGAGACGGCGTGCGAGTTGATCCACATCGGGATGACGGTCATCGCCTTCGGAGGAACGCTCGACTACTTCATCCAGGCAGCGTTCAACTTTCCGTCGTTTGCGGATGCGTACAAGTACGCAGCCTACGACGGCCTTCAGCGGCTGCAGCGGCGGCTCGCACGAATGCCCGGTCTCGCGTCGGTTGCTCGAGAGGTTGTCCGCGAGTAGGTCTCCCTAAGAGCACGAAAGCAGCATGGGGGATTACGGTTCACATTCGGGCTGTCATCCCGCAGGAGCGAAGCGAGTGTCGGGATCGATTATACCTTGCCCAGTCTATCCTTCGCAGTGCACTAACAGAGATCGTCCAGCAGCGGCACAAGCGCATACGCAACGAGGGTCTCATACGCGGACTGCCTGCTCACAAGTCCACGGGTGAGCACTCCGACAGCGCCAGCGCCGCGCTTGACGTCATGCTCGCCGGTGACAGCGTCCATCGCATGCCCGAGTTCCATTCCTCCCACCACCAACGCCGCGACGCGACGCGGTAGCTCGAGCGACAGCGATCCACCGACGCCCTCGCGTCCATCACGATTGACGACGGCCGCCCATGCGCACGTGCGAACCGCGCCATGCCCCGCGTCGATCACGCCGCCTTCGATTCCAATCCCCCAGTCCGCGTCCAGCGCAGAACGGGCTGCGTGCGCGCGAGCAAGCGCGCCGCGAATTGTTTCCTCGTCACTCCAGGGTTGATCGGGAACTCCACTCGCCACCGCGATTCCCTCGACGCGCGCATGTGACGCGAGGCGTTGGATGACTGCGAGCGCCGCGCCGATCTTCACAGGATTCATCGACCCGACAGCGACAAGGTGCAGGGCGGAGAGTGCTTCGGCCATGGTGCGGCAGCTCCAATCGAGGTGGGCGACAAGTTACCTGGCGTTCCCCGTTTCGCGCATGGTTGCCGCCATGTGGACCGCGGGATATGCTAGGGCTCTCATGGCACCTCCGCTCGAGCTCACGACGTCTTTTTCTCCACTTGACGACCGCGATCGACATACGTTCGCGTTCGTCGCGGAGCGTTTGTGGCTCGACTTCGTGAACTCCGACGCGGCGGCCCGAGGCAGCGATGCGCTGAACGACTTCGAGCGGTTCGTCCGGTGGCTCGAGGACGCGCGGCTGCTCGACGCTGAGCGCGCCGCGACGATGCGCCGTCGCGCCCAACAACAGCCCGCCGGTGCGCTCGCCGTGCTCGGCGATGCGCGCCGCGTGCGATCCGTTGCGCGCGCCCTCGCGGAACGCGGCGCCATATCGCACGATGCTCGCGCAGAAGCGCTCGCGGAGATCAATCGCGTCCTCGGCCGCAGTGCGGGCACGCGCCGCCTCGAGTTGAAGGCCGATGGCACCTTCGTGCGCTCGTTCGTTCCCGTCGGCGACGCATTTGCCGGCCTGCTCATCCCCATTGTCGAAAGTGCAGCGGATGCGCTCATCTTGGGCGAACTTGCCCGCGTTCGTCGATGCGCCGATCCACGCTGCGGTCGGGTCTTTCAGGATGAGACAAAGAATGGCCGACGCCGCTGGTGCGATATGGCGACCTGCGGAAATCGCGCGAAGGCCGCGCGGCACAGGATGAAGCTGCATCGTTGAGCGTTGGCTGAAGGGTGAACGTAGCCGAAGCATGTCATCCTGAGCGAGCGTAGCGATTCGAAGGATCCGCACTTTGAGACTGTCATGCATAGCAAGCACGAAGCGAACGACCCGCTTTCCGGTGCGGCCGCTGGATCACCAGAAGTGATCGAAGTCATTCGCTCGCATCTCGAATTGCGCGACATCGCCGCGCTTCGGCCGGCGCGGCCACCACTCGATGCACCGACACTCGCTCGCGAACGACTGAGTCCCAACGAATACCGCGAACTGTATTCACTCGTCGGCGGACCGTACCAGTGGCGCGATCGCCTGCTGCTTCGTGATACGGAGCTCGACGCATACTTCGCATCGCCCAACGTGCATCTGTGGACGCTGCGTGTTGACGGCCAGCTCGCTGGCTACTTCGAGCTCCAGCGCTATTCCGACATGGGCGTCGAGATCATGTACTTCGGGCTCGCGCCAGGTTTCATTGGGCGCGGCCTCGGTGGCTGGCTGCTCACGCGCGCAGTCGAGGAATCGTTTGCATTGTCCGCGAGCCGCGTCACACTCCACACCTGCACGCTCGACTCGCCGCACGCGCTGCCCAACTATCTCGCACGCGGATTCGTGATCGTTCGTGAGGAACGCTACTTCCACGAAATGAAGTCAACGACACCGTTGACCTGAGCGCAGTTGCCGATCATGCATCCCCTCACGCCATTCGCCCTCGCACTGTGTCTCACCTGGTGGCGCCTGCCAGCGACATGCTGCGTGCTGCGCCAGCGCACGAACGGATCCGCATTCTGCTCGACACAGACGCGAATAACGATTCGATGACCAGCACGCGCTCGCGTACATGCTCTTCAGTGGCGGATCGTTCGACATTGTGGGCATTACCGTCAACCGCACGCGCAACGGCGGTGATGTCGAGCAGCAGGCCGAAGAGGCGGAACGGATCGTAAAGCTCGCTGGCCTCGAGCACCGCCTGGTAGTCACCCGAGGCGCCAACGGATCTTTCGACGAGATTGCGCCGCACATCGGCCAACGAGACTACGACGGGTTCGCTGCCGTCGCGCTCATCATCCAACGCGCACACACGTTGGGCAATCAGCCGCTCGTGCTGATGCCCGTGGGAAAGCTGACCAACATCGCGCTGGCGCTAAAAAAAGATCCGGCGATCGCATCCAAGGTCCGTATCGTTTGGCTAGGCTCCAACAATCCGCGCACGATCGTTCTTTGGGAGAACTTCGATCGCGGCGCCATCATGAAAGACTTCCATGCCTGTATGGACCGGCCAGTCCCCGCGCAATGAACGTCATTCGGGAGCGCAACGATTCGGCTGAATCAGCTGCCGTGCGTCCTCAGTAATTCCTCTACCTCCGCATTTGCCGCGAGTCGCCTGGTTGTCTCCGCACGCAACTCCTCTGCATGCCGTAACTCGGCGAGTCGATCATCAATGACGCCGACGCCATCCTCCGGTAGTGCGTCCGCAGCGAGACTCGATTCATACTCGATCGCCATGATCTGCAGCGTTCGGTCGTATTCGGCCACGAGCTGCGCGTCGACATCGAGCTGTGCGTCAAGCGTCTTCAATGCACTATCAATCGCAACGATGCGCATCGTATAAGCGTCCAGCTGTACCGCGACCATTTTCGATCGCAAATCGCTCAGCCGCTGCGTCAGCGCGTGCCGATCCTCCATTTCACTCAGCACGTCCTCGCGCAATTGAAGAAGTGATTTCCGTTCGCCAAGAAGCCTCTGGCGAGCACCCAAGGTGAGTTTCGCGTCAGACGCGAGCGTGTGTTTCGGCATCAGCAGGTGTTCAGCGCCTTTCCACGTCGCGATCCCGCCGATCAATGCGCCGGCGGCCGCCACGATCAACGGTGCGGACAGGGCCACCGCGCCGAGGCCGACCACCACTGCGGCGACAACACCAAGTGCGCTTGCGCGAGTCTTTGATTGCGCTCCAGGCTTGCCCAAGATGAATCGCTCGCCCGACGTACGATTGACGACGAACAGCAGCTCGTCGCGCTCTTCGCCGCGCATGTTGTAAACCACAACAACGAGGGCGCCCGGCGCAATCCTGATCCACGCATCATCGCGCTCCGTGCCGAACGTAAATCGCAGCGTCTCGCGCCTCGAGATCGCCACCGTGAGCTCGTAGTGACGCGCGTGCGCCGCGCGCGACGCGTGCGTCGCGGGACGTAACTCGACTTGACGCGACGTGAATGCCGTCGCCCGTCCACCAGAGAGTTCGTACTTGAACGTGCACTGCGCACACACGACAATGAGCACCCCCGCGGTGGGGTACTCGCCAGCCACATGCGCGCAATTCGGGCAGGTGAACATTCAGGAGTGAATGGCTTGTCTACCGCGGCCGGCCGCCACCGCGATTTCCACCGGACTTACCACCAGGACCGCCTCGGCGCGGCCCACCACGGCCTCCCGACGGCGCGGGACGATCACCTCCGCGTCCGCTCCGTTCATCGCGCTCACGCTTGCCCGGCCGCGCGGCACTGCCCCGCCCCTCCCGGAGTTGCCGCTTGGCACCATGACCCAGCCGCTCGCGACGCTGCTGACTCGCCGCCTCGCGCTGTTCGTCACGTTTGCGATTGAACCGCGCCACCTCGTCGTCCGTCCACGGTGCATCCAGCAGCGTCTGCAACTCATCGAGCGTCCGCGCGCGAACCTGTCCGCGCTGCCCGCGATAGACGACGAATCGCACCGGCCGGTCCAACACCGGCACTTCGCCCTCCGTCAACGTGCGCGCAACCTTCTCCGGCAGCTGTAAACGCGCCACACCCACCGGTGCGCCATTCACTTCCTCGACGTCGTAATCGACTTCGACGTCGCGATCGCGCACACTCACTCGCGACGGCAACGCATCGAACGTCGCTCGCGCAGCACGCGGGCTCAACGCCTCGAGATCTGCGGCCAGGTCCAGATCGGCCTGCTTGAATTCCGTGAGCGAGTGCACAGTGCGGAGACGATCGTGATACAACGCGGCTAGCTCCGCCTGCCCAAGTCGCGGCAGCGTACCTCCGGATCGACGCCAGGCGGTCCGCACCGCATCGATGATCCCGAGGTTGTTCTTCACCGCAAAGTGTCTCGCCTCACCGCGCGCGAGCGCATCAGCAAGCACCTTGCGTGCCTCCTCTTCGCGGCCTGATGGGAAATCCTCGACGGCCTCAACCTCGCGCTCCAACTCGAAGCCGAAGTACTCAACGCGACGTCGCAACACGAGCGGTGCCTTACGGCGCTCGCCATCATACGCCATCGTCGCTTCATCGCCGGTCGCAAACCGACGCAGCACGTCCATCGGCAATTGCGTGCCCTCAATCCCCGCACGCGGATTCCCGAACTTGTCGGCGAAGTAACGCAACTCGCCGGCAATCGCGCCCCAGCTGCCGCACACGCTCGTCTTGCTCACGCGTGCCTCCTCGCCCCACGCCGTCTGCTCATCGATCACGAGATCGAACGGCATGTACTCGGCAAGCAGCTCCGCGAACTGTCGACGCGTGCCTTCGTGCGCCATCGGCATCTCGGCGGGTATGGGCATGTTCAGGCCACGGTACACACTCGCCATTCCCAGCGCCGCGTCCTCGATCGACTTGATGAGGACTCCTCGACGCTCGGCCCATTCTGCCATGGCCTCCTCTTCAAAGAGGTGACGCGGCAATCCATACACTTCACCCACGAATCCCGCGACACGATACGCTTCTGCGTACAGATTGTACGCGGTGAGATGATCGCTGCCCTGGAGAATCAATCCTTCGAGGTGCCGCTCCTCTCG
>JBDTXZ010000013.1:0-16259 GCA_040005935.1 bacterium
GCGCGCGCTCCCGCATCTGGTGTCGCACGCGCTCGATCGCGTCGGCAATGCGCGTGCGCGAGCACGGCCTGAGGACAAAGTCCGTGGCCTCGCGCGCCACCGGCAGTTCCGCGTCGGCAGCGAGCCCGCTGACGAGCACGACGCAGCACTCGTTAGTCGAGTTGAGTGAGAGGAGCGTGGTGAGCATGTGTGCGTTCATGCGCGCATCGACGAAAAGGGCGTCAGGGCGCAGCAGTTCTACGTCGCGCAGCACAGCCCAAACGTCGCTCGATGAACCGACGACCATGGCACCGGTGACGCGCGCGATCGAATCGCAGACGAGGTGCCGAGCGATCCAATCGCCGTCTGCGACGTAGCAGCGAACGAGCGCCCCTGGCTCTGCAAAATGGCCGGGACGCTCCGGCGCGTCGGTGTGAGATAAGGCGTGAAGCATGACGCATACGATTGCATTGGAAATCGCAGCGAGCAATCGCTTTGTGACGACGAGCGCGGCGGCGTGACGAACCGCTGGAATGCGGGCCGGAACGGCGTCAGGCGGCGGCGAAACCCACACGCCGAAGGGTACCCGTCTCGACGTCCGTGTAGTTCGCCAGGAATTCTGTGATGTCGCCGGCAGCCATCGGTCGCGCTATCAGGAAACCCTGCATCTCATGGCACTCGAGTTCCTTCATCAGGTCCGCCTGCACGTCGGTCTGCACGCCCTCCGCCACGACGCGCATCTGCAAGCTTCTCCCCATTGCCGCTACAGCACGGACAATCGAAGCGTTCTGCAGGTTGCCGGGAAGATCAGACACGAACACGCGGTCGATCTTGATCTTGTCGAAGGGGAAGCACTGCAGGTAGCTCAACGACGAATAGCCTGTCCCGAAGTCGTCCATGGCGATGCGCACGCCGAGCGTCTTGAGCTCATTCAAGACGCGGAGCGCGTCGTCGCGGTTCTCGAGGAGCAGCGTTTCCGTCACCTCCAGCTCGAGTCGATGACCCGGCAGTCCGCTGTCGCTCAATGCGCGCCGAACGGTATCGACGAGTCCCTTCGGCCTGAACTGCACGGCCGAGAGGTTGACCGCGACGCGCAGCGACGGCGGCCACGTCATGGCATCAACGCACGCTCGGCGGAGTACGAATTCGCCAATTGGCACGATGAGACCAGTCTCCTCGGCGACTGGTATGAAATCGTTCGGCATGATCATGCCGAGTTCCGGATCGTTCCAACGGAGCAGTGCTTCGAATGCGAGTGGAGTGCGACAACCGCTGTCGACGATGGGCTGGTAGACCACGGACAGCCGGTTGTCGATGACGGCGCGCCGCAATCCCTGCTCGAGCTTGCGGCGCGCGTCGAGCGCCGCGTCCATCTGCGGCTCGAAGAACCGGCACGTGGCCTTGCCATCTGCCTTCGCGCGATACATCGCCGTTTCGGAATTCCGGAGGAGCGTCTCCACGGAAATACCATCATCCGGGTAAAGCGCGACGCCCACCGAGACACTGATGTCGATGTCCTCTCCGTCAACATGAATCGGGACGTGCAGCGCCTCGATGAGCCGCTCCGCAAGCGAGATGGCCTGATGCGGTTGCGCGGCACACTGTTGCACGACGGCAAACCCATCGCCGACGAGACGCGCCGGGATGTCTGCATCGCGGAGCGTCGCCACGATTCGCTTGGCCGTGACCTTGATCAACTCGTCGCCGACCGCATGTCCATGCATGTCGTTGATGAGCTTGAAGTCGTCGAGATCGAGCGACAGTAACGCGAATCGCTCGCCTGTGCGCTGCGCCAACGAAATGTTCTTCTGCGCGAGTTCGAGGAAGAACTGACGGTTGGGCAACCCTGTCGGTGCATCATGGAGTGCGAGGTGCGCGATACGTCGCTCGGATTCCTTGCGCGCTGTCAGGTCACGGATGGCCAGCAGTTCTCCATCGGAGCCATCGGTGAGCTGCATACGGCGCCGGCAAATCTCCGCGGGGAAGGTAGACCCATCCGGGCGCCGCAGCACCAGCTCCATCGTTCGTTCGTCCCCGTGTTCCGCCAGCTCAGGTGGCTCGTGCTCGAACCATCCGAGCAGAGTCTGTTCCAGCGCCGTGTCACAGAGGCCAAGCATCCGTCGTGCGACGGAATTTGCGTCGACGATCACGCCGTCGCGATGGACGATGATGCCTTCGAATGCGCCCTCGGCGAGCGTCCGAAAGCGATGTGCGTCGGCAGTCAGGCGACGCGACACTCGCTGGTCCACAATCGCGCCTGCCATGGCGATGAGCAGTATGAAGAGCGATGCGGCCGCCACGGATGCGACGAGCATGGATCGCGACACGCCACTCGCCGCACTCGCGCCACGCAGTCCATGTTCGACGTTCACCGCGCCCATCGCAGTGAAATGCAGCGCGACGATCATCATGATCATCAACAGCGTGCTGGCCACGCGTCCGAATTGGCGCTCGGGCCCGAATTCCACCAGCGTGGTGAGCGCGCCAAAACCGAGGCTGAACACCACGGACGTTACAACAAGATCCGTGGCGTACGTCAGGTGCCCGGGCATGCGCAGGGCAGCCATGCCGAGGTAGTGAAGCAGCACCACGCCAAAACCGATGGCGGCGCCGCCGGCAAGACGCGCCCATGTGTGATGTCGGAGGCGCATCGCCATGAAGAATCCGAGCCCCATTATCGCGGCGCCGACGACGAAGGAGAGCGCGGTGAGGGACGGATCGTAGGTCATCGGCATGGTCACCCGGTAGGCGAGCATCGCGATGAAATGCGTGGACCACACAGTGGCGCCCGCGCAAATACTCAGCAACACTGACCAGAGGAACGTGCCTCTCGATCCGGCAGCGCGGCTCGAAACACTCAGGGTGGATACGGCGCCGAATGCGCAGATGGCCGCTGCGAGCAGCACGAGGCGAAGATCGTGATCAATCAGCAGACTGTCCAATACGCGAAGCATTCCCCTCCGTCCCCGGTCGAATTTGACAGGAACATCCTAGCAAACTGACAATGACAGCACTGTGACCGATCCGTTACGACATTGTCATAGATGCCGGATTTCGCAGGGAAGACGCGTTTACACTAGTTCACATGCGGTGTGTTAGAGGGCCTCAGCTGGGTAGACGCTTTGGGCGCGCTGGATACGGCGCTCAGGACGACAAAGGCTCGTTCGCTCAGGACGACAACTCAATGCGCGACGCGTTACGATCCTTGCGCCAGAGCGCGAACGCGAGCAACGCGGCCCCGACCGACACTCCGACGTCCGCAAGATTGAAGATGTAAAAGCGATTCGCACCCACTCCGATATCGATGAAGTCGACCACCCCTCGGCTCGACATCAGCCGGTCCAGCAGGTTTCCGACGGCGCCCCCTGCGACCAGGGCGAGCCCCACAACGGCAAGGCGATCTGTATGCGCGATCCGACGATACCAGTACGCAAGGACGCACAGCGCCACGATCCCGACTGCGATCAGAATCCACCGTTGGTAGGGGCCAAGATGCGTCGACATCGCGCCGCCCTCGTTGTATGCGAGCGTAAAGCGCATCACGCCATCGATGACGGGCGACGGCACGCCGGTTAACGGCAGCGTGCTTTCGATGGCTCGCTTGCTCGAACAATCAGCCAGGACCAACGTGCTGGCCAGTGACCAGAAGACACGGTGTGGGGATCGCATCAGCCTCGTTGTTAAATTGTTCGCAATGTTCGTCGAGCGATCTGGCATACCCGGCAAACGGGCTCGAGTTCAACGGAAACACGCGAAGACGTGACGCATCGAATCGTCCGCGTGCTGACCAACACAATGTTGTTCGCGGCCGTGGCAGTCGCGAGCATCGTCGCCGTGGAAGCGGTGTTGCGCGTCGCGTTGCCAACGCCGCCCGGCTACTTCGTCATCCCGCCCGGCACATCGTGGACCATCGCCGCCTCACCGGGCGTCGTGCGCGGCGTGAATGGCGTCGCGCAGTATCGCATCAACTCGGACGGTGTTCGCGGTCGTCCATTCGGGGATGACGTGCGCGAGTTCCGCCTCCTCGCCGTTGGCGGCAGCACCACGGAATGCGTCGTGCTCGATGAATCCGAAGTATGGACGAACGTGCTCGAGCGCTCGCTCGCACACACGACGGACAGCCGCAACGTGTGGGTCGGAAACGTCGGCAAATCCGGGCTGACGTCGCGAGAGCACGTGCTCCACCTCAAATACCTGCTGCCGCAATACCCGCACATCAACGTCGTCGTCGTGCTGGCTGGCGTGAACGATATGCTGGGCGCTCTAAAGCAGGGCCTCGCGTATCGCGCGCCAGTTCCTGTTACGGAACCCGACGGGGAGCGTCGAGACCTTCGTCGCGCATTCGCGGTATTGCCGGGTATGGGTCATTTGCCTGCTACCGACGACGAAGTCGTCCCTTGGTACCGCACGACGGCGATCTGGGATCTTGCCCGGCGCGCGAAAAGACGCTGGCTTCTGCAGCGCTCTGTGGAACCCGCTGGCTCTGAAGGACTCGTGCGCGCGCGTAGCCATCGCGGCGCCGCGCGTGTGCTGGACAGCCTGCCATCGCTCGACGCGCCGCTGCGGGTGTTTCGCAAAAATCTCGACGTTATGGCCGACATCGCGGCTACGCGTGCGGTCCGATTGGTGTTCGTCACGCAGCCGAGCGCGTGGAGAGAGACGATGCCGGAGGCACAAGTGCGAGACCTCTGGCTCGGTTGGCTGGGTGCGGGCTGGGGCTCGGCGCAAGCGTACTACTCCACCGGCGCGCTTGCGCGTGCGATGGAATCGTTTAACGAAGTGACGCGGGATGTGTGTCGCGCGCGCGGTGTCGAGTGCGTGGACGCCGCGGCCATGATGCCCCGCGACACGACGATGTTCTACGACGATGCACACTTTACGGAGGCTGGCTCGCGACGTTTGGCGGCGATACTCGCCGGGCACTTTGCGTCGCGACCGCCCTTCGTCAACAAGTAGGGGCTAGCGATCGGCGAAACCGAGGGCGCGCTTGACCGCGGTGTTGTCGACTGCGTGGATTCCGCTGCGATCGAGTCGCCACTTATCCATGTACTGCGCAGGCTTCATCAGCGTGATGCCTGTCTTCGACAGAAAGTCTTCGAGCGACCGGTCCGAGTACGGCGAGGTCACTCCCCCCTGAAATGATCCGTAGAGCCCGTCCCAATGCACCGGCAGGAAGACCTTGGGCCTGAGCACCGGCACGACAAGCGGCGCGACGGATGCCCCACCCGTCCCGATCCACAGATCAACGGACGTCAGGCCGGCGTCGCGCATAGCAGCTCGAAGATTTTCGATGGGCGCACCGTAGTTCACGCCGTTTACAACGATTGGCTCCGTGAGATCGACCGCGCTCGCCGAGTTGTGGAAGAACCAGCTGAAGCGACCGCTCGGACCGTCCACCGTGAAAAGGAAGGCGCGACCACCTCCGCCATTCGGAAAATCCTCGGCGACGCCAACCCACAGTCCACCAGTAAGCGGATCTACTCGCGGCACAGAGTCGAGCTCGACCGGATTGTGTTGCTCCGGGTTCGTTGCGGGGCTGCCGCTATGATTCCAGCGCACAATACGCATCGTGACGCCGTCGGAGAGCTGGAGTGTCTCGCCGCCGTTGACGATCGTGCAGCGATCGCGTGGAATGCCTTGCGCGATCGCCTGAAAGCAGGTGGTCCTGGAGCCGATGATGGGCGCGCCGGTCAATCTGGACCACGTGCCAGTGTCAAACGAGTGATCGAAGTGGCTGTGGCCAGTTAGAAGCAGATCGATCTTCGATGGACCGCCGAGCGCAGTGAGGACCCGACGCACCGCGGCCGTGTCTGGCACCTGCGGTGCGTGCGTCTGCGCCAGGCCTCCAGCACCGCCATGGAATTCACTTTGGGGCACGCGGCTGATGTATCCGTCGGTGAGGACGTGCAGCCCGCCGATCTCGTAGTACACGTTCGTGATGGACATCCAGGTGATGTCCACATACGATGGTGCTGCGGGCGGGCTGGTTGCCGCGAAATATCCTGCGATGATGTACTGCAAGATCGAAAACGGCATTGCCTCTCTCATTGAGGTTGAGGATGTGAAGTTCATAAGAGTCAGTGCCACGAAGAGTTGTCATCCCGCAGGAGCGGAGCGAGTGTCGGGATCTACTATCCAATACTCTCTGGCGTTCGTGGAGCGCGCGGACAGAAGATCCCGACACGCGCTCGCTGCGCTCTCGCCTGCGGGATGACATCCACCCGCCGCTTTTGTGAGAGGCCAGCGCATCAACGCCTCCATCGCTTTTCACCACTCCCCGGAGATTTACGAGATGGATCCCCATCGAACGACTCGCCGCGACTTCATCCGGACCACGGCGCTCGCCGTCGCCGGTGCGCCGGTGCTTACGTCCCTGAGACCATCCGCGCGCGACCCGCGCCCCGCCACGACCCTTGGCGTCGCACTCGTGGGCCTCGGCAGTTTGAGCACCAACCAGATTGCGCCCGCACTGCTCAAGACGAAGAATTGCCGGCTGGCGGGCATCGTCACGGGGACGCCAGCCAAGGCGGCCAAATGGAAGGCGCAATACAACATTCCGGATCGGAGCATCTACAACTACCAAACGATGTCGCGAATAGCCGACAATCCGGACATCGACATCGTGTACGTCGTGACACCAAATGGCTTGCATGCCGAACATACCATCAGGGCAGCGCAGGCGGGGAAGCATGTGCTGTGTGAAAAGCCGATGGAGGTGTCATCAGAGCGATGCCAGGCGATGATCGCCGCATGCAAGAAGGCGGGGCGGCAACTCGCTATCGGCTACCGCTGCCGGTTCGAGCCGCATCATGTGGAGTGCGCGAGGCTTGCGCACTCACATGCTTTTGGCGACGTGCGGATGATCGAGGCGGCATTCGGCTTCTCCATCGGCGACCCGACGCAATGGCGCCTCAATCGCGCACTGGCCGGGGGCGGGCCGCTCATGGACGTCGGCATCTACGCACTACAAGCCACGCGGATGATGGCGGGCGAAGAGCCCATCCTCGTGTCGGCGCAGCAAACCACGACTGACCACGTCAAGTTCAAGGATGTCGAAGAGTCGATGACGTGGCAACTCAAGTTTCCGAGCGGCGTGATTGCGTATTGCGGAACGTCGTACAAAGTGAACGGCATGAACCGCTTCAATGTGTACGCCGATCGCGGCTCATTTGGCATGTCGCCGGCTTACAGCTACGACGGCAATCGTGCGTGGCGCAGCGACGGCACGCCGCTCAGCTTCGCCGAGACTGATCACTTCGCCGTCGAGCTGGACGACTTTGCGCAGTGCATTGCGGACGGCCGGCCGAGCAAGGTTTCGGGTGAAGAAGGTTTGCGCGACATCAGGATCATGATGTCCATTTACGAATCAGCGCGGACGGGGAAGAGCATCACGCTCGGGTAAACATATGGCAAATCCCGTCGGGGACTCGTAGAATGGTCGCACGATGCGCGCTTCCTACGACCTGACTGCCTCACCGTCGCTCATTGCGCTCGACTGGGGTACGTCGTCCCTTCGGGCGGTACTTCTCGACGAAAACGGAATCGCGCTCGATGCCCATGAGGAGCCATGGGGGATCATGCGCGTGCCCGACGGAACGTTCGCGGCGGCGTTTGATGCAATGACGACACAGTGGCGAATGGGTCGTCCCCGCTTGCGCGCCATTGCCGCCGGCATGATTGGTAGCGCGCAGGGATGGATGCCGGCGCCGTATTGCGAGGCGCCCGCTGGAGCCGCGGAGTTGGCGGCGTCGTTGATCGCGGTGCCAGATGCAGCGCTGCACATCGTGCCGGGTGTCGCGAAGTACGGTGAACAACCAGACGTCATGCGCGGCGAGGAAACGCAAATCGTCGGCGTGCTTGCGCTGCACCCGTTGCTCGCCACGCGATCGCTCCTGGTGTTGCCAGGCACGCACTCCAAGTGGGTGCACGTACACGAGGGCAAGGTCGCCGACTTTACCACGTTCATGACCGGTGAGTTGTTCGCCGTCCTGCGCGAGCACTCGATTCTTGGACGCTTTGTGAAGGACGATGACGACGACGCTGACCCAACCGTGAAGGAAGAGGCCTTTGCGCGAGGAGTCGCCATTGCGCAGCAGTCGTCGCGCGGGATGGCCTCGACGCTGTTCACGGCGCGGTCCATGGTATTGACGCAACGCCTCGCCGCTGGCATGAGCGTTGAATACCTGTCTGGACTGCTGATCGGCGAGGAATTGCGTTGCGGCCTGGCGGATGGCGCCGTTCCCGCCGCGCTCGTTGGCGACGCTATACTCTGTCGCCGCTATGCTGCGGCCCTGCGGATGTTCGGCATTTGCGATGTACCCATCATTCACGGCGCGGCGCAGCGCGGTCTATGGAGCATCGCGCAGCACGCCGGCCTCATTCCGACCGCGTCATGATCGAGAGCTACCTCGCGCGTCTCCCATTCGTCGCCATCCTTCGCGGCATCACGCCGAGTGAAGTCGAGCCAATCGGAGATGCGCTCGTCGAGCAAGGCTTCTCCATCCTCGAGGTGCCGCTCAACTCACCCAACCCGCTGGAGAGCATTCGCGCTTTACAGATCGCATTCGGGGACACGGTGCTCGTCGGCGCCGGCACCGTGATGACGCCCGCTCAGGTCGGGGACGTCGCCGACGCGGGAGGGCGCCTGATCGTCATGCCACACTCCGATCCCAGCGTCATTCGCGCCGCGAAGGCGAGTGGATTGGTGTGCATTCCGGGAATCGCCACACCGACGGAAGGCTTCGCCGCCCTTGCCTCGGGCGCCGACGGACTCAAGCTGTTTCCCGCCGAAATGCTTTCCGGCAAAGCGTTGAGCGCCATGCGAAGTGTGTTCCCCAGTGAGACGCGATTCTTTCCCGTTGGCGGCATCACGCCGAGCACGATGCGCGAGTATGTTGTCGCCGGCGCTGCCGGCTTTGGGATCGGCTCTGCGCTCTATAAGCCGGGAGACACTGCGGAGCAGGTGAGGGCAAATGCCAAGGCGTTCGTGGAGGCATGGAGAGGATTGAAACGGGTGCGAACTGGCGGATAGGAGTTGGGCCGAGAGTGGTCCATCCAGGCATACAGGTCAATCGTGTTAAACCGCAGAGGGACGCAGAGGAGCAGAGGGCGCAGAGGAACAACAAAAAAAGAAAAACTAGAAACTTTGTTGTTCCGGCATGCAAGGAATGGTGCGTGGACTACGACCGTCCTCTGCGCCCTCTGCTCCTCTGCGTCCCTCTGCGGTTAAGAAAAGGCCGCCTGCCATAGCAAACCCGAACCGCTCAACACCACTAAGCCCCAAATGAAGATCACCTCGCTCACAACCTTTCTCGTCCCGCCCCGCTGGTGCTTCCTCAAGATCGAAACAGACGAGGGCATCACCGGATGGGGTGAGCCAGTGCTCGAAGGACGCGCGCACACCGTCGCCGCCGCGGTCAGTGAGCTCGGCGACTACCTCATCGGCAAGGATCCATTCCTCATCGAGGACCATTGGACCGTCATGTACCGCGCCGGATTCTACCGGGGCGGCGGAATTCACATGAGCGCTCTGGCCGGCATCGATCAGGCCCTTTGGGACATCAAGGGCAAGGCGTTCAATGTGCCCGTTCATCAACTGCTCGGTGGCCAACTCCGCGATCGAATCCGCGTCTACTCATGGATTGGCGGAGATCGTCCCGCAGACACCGCCGCGATGGCGGAAGAATGTGGGTCGCGCGGCTTTACTGCCGTCAAGATGAACGCGACCGAAGAGATGCAGTTCGTCGACACGCGTGAAAAGATTGACGCCGTGTTGGCGCGGGTCCGCGCGATTCGCGAGGCCATGGGTCCGCACTTCGGCATTGCCGTCGACTTCCATGGCCGCGTGCACCGGCCCATGGCCAAGGTCCTGGCCAAGGAGCTCGAGCCGTACGACTTGATGTTCATCGAGGAGCCCGTCCTGTCCGAGCATGCCGAGGCGCTGAAGGAAATCGCCAACCACTGCTCGACACCTATCGCGCTGGGTGAGCGACTCTTTTCACGATGGGACTTCAAGAAGATTCTCTCCGACGGATACGTCGACATCATCCAACCCGACCCATCGCACGCCGGCGGAATCACGGAAACCAAGAAGATCGCCGCGATGGCCGAAGCGTACGACGTCGCGGTGGCGTTGCATTGCCCGCTCGGTCCCATCGCGCTCGCGGCCAATCTTCAGCTCGATGCCGTCTGTTACAACGCATTCATCCAGGAGCAGTCGCTCGGCATTCACTACAACGAGTCCAATGACTTGCTCGACTACTTGAAGGATCCCTCGGTGTTCGAGTACAAGGACGGACACGTCGCTATCCCGCAGGGGCCCGGCCTCGGCATCGAGATCAACGAAGAGCGTGTTGTTGCGGCAGCGAACGCTGGCCATCGGTGGCGCAATCCCGTCTGGCGTCACGCCGATGGAAGTTTTGCCGAGTGGTGAGCGAACGACCCACACGTTCGCGATTCATGGTCATGGTGATGCTGTTCGTCACCGTGGTGATCAACTACCTCGATCGCAGCAATCTTTCCATCGCCGCGCCGGGCATGCGCGCGGAGCTCGGCCTCGACGCCGCACAGATGGGGCTCATCTTTTCGGCGTTCGGCTGGACGTATGCGCTCTGCCAGATACCGGGCGGATGGCTCGTTGATCGCATCGCGCCGCGAGTGCTTTACCCTGCGCTGATCGCACTCTGGTCTGCAGCGACGGTGTTGCTTGGCTTTACCTACACCATTGCAGGATTGATCGCGATTCGGCTGCTCATCGGCATGCTGGAGGCACCGTCGTATCCCATCAACAATCGAGTCGTGACGACGTGGTTTCCGGAGCGTGAGCGGGCATCGGCGATCGGCTTCTATACGTCGGGACAATTCGTCGGCATCGCGTTTCTCACGCCAGCGCTGGTCTGGATTCAGGCCACGGTGGGTTGGCGCATGGTCTTCGTAGCGACGGGCGCGCTTGGTGTCGTGTGGTCCGTTGTCTGGTACGCGCTCTATCGCGAGCCACGCGCATTCCGGCGGGCGAACGAGGCCGAAGTCCAGTTCATTCGCGATGGAGGTGGATTGGTTGACCTCAGCCTTCGTCAGCGTAGCAAAAAGGAGGCGCTCACTGGCGCAGATCTGCTCCGGGTGTTGTCGTCGCGAAAATTGTGGGGCGTGTACTTCGGCCAGTTCGCACTGACGTCTACGCTCTGGTTCTTCCTTACGTGGTTCCCGACATATCTCGTTCAGGCGCGCGGAATGAGCTTCGTAAAGGCGGGATTCCTCGCGTCGGTGCCATTTCTTGCGGCATTCGTCGGCGTCAATTGTGGCGGCCTGTTGTCCGACGTTCTCGTGCGTCGAGGTGCGACGCTTGGCACAGCGCGCAAGGTGCCGATCATTGCGGGGCTATTGCTTTCGAGCAGCATCATCGGGGCGAACTACGTCGACTCGCCAGCGCTCATCATTGCCTTCCTGACGCTGGCATTCTTCGGCAACGGGCTCGCATCAATCACCTGGTCGCTTGTGTCCGCAATGGCGCCGGAGCGACTGCTTGGACTGACAGGTGGTGTGTTCAACTTCGTGGGCAATCTCTCGGCCATCACGGTGCCGCTTGTCGTCGGATATCTCGCCCGCGACTACGGCTTCTCAGCGGGGCTGGCGTATGTGTCGACGCTCGCGTTGCTCGGGGCGCTCTCGTACATGTTCGTCGTCGGCACGGTCGAACGTCTCGAGGACATTGGAGCCCGCGGACCTCGTCCCTAGAACCCCAAGCCTTTCGTGCTGAGTCGAATTCGCATGAGCTTGTGGTCACACGTCATGTACAAGGTGGCTCCATCGTCACCGAACCCCACGTTCGACGTGCGCTCGCCAGTGATGATCGTGCCGAGGTGCTTGCCGGTCGCATTGAAAATGAGAACGCCGCCAGGCCCGCTAGCGAACACATTGCCACTGGCATCCACCTTCATGCCGTCGGGCGAACCAATCCTGCCCTGCGCAGCGAGCGCCGCTGGATCAAAGAACACTCGGCCGCGCGCAATCGTGCCGTCCGCCTGAATGTCGTACGCCATCCACAGGGGTTTCATGGCGTCGGAAATGGCGACGTACAGCGTCCGTCCGTCTGGCGAAATCGCGATGCCGTTTGGAAACGTGAGGTCCTTCGTCAGCAGTGTGAGTTCGCCGTTGGGTTTCAGGCGAAACACGCCGTTGAAGGGAAGTTCCTTCGCCTTGCTGTCATTGCGTCCATCCAGCCCGTACGGTGGATCTGTGAAGTACAAATCCCCGTTGGGATGAAACACCAGGTCGTTCGGGCTGTTGAATCGCTTGCCGTCATAGCGATCGGCGAGCGTCGTCTTGGTAAAGAGGGAGTCGTTCAGCCGGGCAATCTGGCGATTGCCATGATCCGCCATGACGAGCCTATCGTGCGCATCGAACGTGAGCCCGTTGCTTCCGAGCTCTCGGCCAAATGGCGTAGCACCGCTGTAGCCGGCGGGCCGGAGGAAGGTGGTAATGCCCTCTCCCTCTTTCCAACGGTTGATCGCATTTCTCGGGATGTCGGTGAACAGCAGGTAGCCGCCGTTCTTTCGCCACACCGGGCCTTCCGTCCAGTCGAAGCCCTCGGCGAGTTTTTCGATGCGCGCGTCGCGGGGGACGAGAGCGTCGAGCGCCGGGTCGAGGCGTTCGATGCTGCCGATTGGTTGGTTCGATTGCGCGCTAACGCTCGCAGCGCCGACCGTAGAGACAGCAATGCACAGCGAGACCAACCGGTACGGCGCGCGGAGCAGCATCACGGGCACCTCGAGGCAAGGAGGGAAGGGCGGGTAAAGCTGGAGCGTCGGAGATACTTGTCAATCCGAGCACTCCAGCATTCCCCCCACTTGCCCAATTCCCGCGATCTTCTACGGACGCTTCGCCTTCACTGCGTTGAGGACGGCGCAGATGGCCATCGCCTGAATTTCCGCGTCTTCCTGCGTCCGCTCGGTCCGCGTCCCGTAGTACACCCGGTGAATGTACCGGCTCTTCTGGTGCCGGATATTGATCGAGCGGTTGGCGATGTCGGGCACAACCTTCCACGGCCCGCGGCCCGGAGCGGTACAATCGAGACGGCTGAGATCAATAGGAGTCATGGTCGTGTTTGGAATTGAAGAAACTTGCCGAGTTACCCCAAGGGGAATGAGGCGATCGGAGCTCGCCATTGCGAGCCGGTGCGATAACTTAAGATATTCTAAGCCATTGCGCATCAGTAATCTTTGGGCACGCGCCAGAGTATCGGCTTACAATCCCATAAGTTGATACCTTTAGGCGCCCGGATCAACCTTTTTCCCTCGATACGACACCAATGCCCGCCATTATCACCGACATCTACGCCCGCGAAATCCTGGACAGCCGCGGGAATCCCACCGTCGAATGCGACGTGATTCTCGAGAGCGGCATCATGGGCCGAGCGGCGGTGCCCAGCGGGGCAAGCACGGGTGAACATGAGGCGGTGGAGCTCCGCGACAACGACCCGGAGAGATATCTCGGTAAGGGCGTCCTCCTCGCGGTGCAGAATATCGAGGAGACAATCGCGCCAGCGCTTGCTGGGGCAGATGCGACAGACCAGATGGGCATCGACGCGGCGCTCATCGAGATGGACGGCACGCCAAACAAATCCGTTCTCGGAGCCAATGCCATCCTTGCCGTCTCGATGGCGGTCGCGCGGGCCGGCGCCAGCGAGCTCGGGCTGCCCTTGTGGCGCTACCTCGGCGGGCCACTCACCCGCATCATGCCAGTGCCGATGATGAACATCCTCAACGGCGGCGCGCACGCGACGAATACCGTGGACTTCCAGGAATACATGATTGTTCCGGTCGGCGCGGAGTCGTTCAGCCACGGACTTCGGATGGGCGCTGAGGTGTTCCACGCCCTGAAAAAGGTGCTTGTCAAGAAGAAGCTGAGCACCGGTGTGGGCGACGAAGGCGGTTTCGCTCCAGACCTCAAGAGCGACGAAGAGGCGATTACCGTCGTGCTCGAGGCCATCGAGGCGGCGGGCTATTCGCCGGGGCAGGACATTGCGCTCGCGCTGGACTGCGCGGCGAGCGAGCTCCATAAGGACGGGAAGTACACCTTCAAGAAGAGTGGCGCCGGCACGCGGGACGCCGCCGGCATGGTCGAGCTGTACACAAAGTGGATCGAGACGTACCCGATCGTGTCCATCGAGGACGGCCTGAGCGAGGATGACTGGGATGGCTGGAAGTTGCTCACCGATGCGATCGGTGATCGCTGCCAGCTCGTTGGCGACGACCTGTTCGTCACCAACACCGAGCGCCTCGCGCGCGGCATCGAAATGGGCGTTGCAAACTCCATCCTTATCAAGGTCAACCAGATTGGTACGCTGACCGAGACGCTCGAAGCCATCGAGATGGCGCGTTCGGCGGGATATCTCACCGTCATTTCTCACCGGTCTGGCGAAACGGAAGACACGTTCATCGCCGATCTGGCGGTGGGAACGGGTGCTGGCCAGATCAAGACGGGCTCTGCTTCGCGAACGGATCGCGTTGCAAAGTACAACCAGTTGCTGCGCATCGAACAACAGCTCGGTGGTGCAGCGGAGTTTCCTGGCGGCACCATTTACGGTATGTAAGGCATGCAACCGTCGACGAAGCGGTCTGCTGTCGGGCGCCGATTGTTCGGCGCCTGTGTGGCGCTCTTGATCGTTGCGGGCCTACCCGCAGTTGCGCGGGCGCAGTCGGCGCCGCCGCTTCGTTCGACAGTTTTTCCGGCTGACAGCGCGCGCTCGCGCAGGACGGGCAACGTTCCCCAGCGCTCCATTGTCGATACGGCGACCGCGATCCTCGCCAAGCTGGAAATGCACGAGACAACGATTGCGGCGGGCGCGATGCCGCACCCAGCGCACAAGCATGTGCACGAGGAGTTGATCGTGGTGCGGAGCGGGACCATCGAGGTGCTGCTGGATTCGAAGACGCTGAAGGCGGGTCCTGGCGACATCGCGTTCATGGCGTCGAACGAAATGCATGGGTTCAGGAACCCAGGTCCTGGTACGGCGTCGTATCTCGTGATCCGCCTCGACACGCGCGATCAGCCGCCCGAGGCAAAGCCCTGAGTGAAGGGAGGAGCCGCACAGTTCGTCGTCCCGAGCCAAGCGAGCGTTTGTCGTCCTGAGCGAAGTGAAGGACCTGCAGCTTTGTTGTTGTGCGCCTCGCGAAGTCCCTGCTTTTACATGCGGTCGCCAACCCTTGTGCCATTGGTCGACGCACCCTAAAATCGCGCGCTCACAGTTCTTCTATACTACATAAAGAAAGCAGCACACCGCGGACAGGTTCACCGTCGTCGTCTCGATGATTGGTGGCGCGAGCGAGCGGAAGGTGAGGTACGAAGGTGACCTCGCAGGCGCTGGTCGCACACAAACGTGGACGCAAAGGAGGCAGAACTCGCTGCCACCGTTCCTGCCCACGGCGTCGTCATGTGGCGCGTGAACCGCTAAGGAGCATTTGAAATGCCCACAATGAAAATGACCGGAGCAGCGCGCACGTGGGCGCTGGTCGCGCTCCAACTTGCGTGCGTCTACAGCACAGTCCGCGCGCAAACGCCGGCCACGGCCGCCACGCCGCCAACGGCCGAGCAGTTGGCCGCGCAGCGCCAACAAGCGGCGGACTTGAAGTTTCGCAACGACTGGGCAAATCTCGAGCGCTACCGCGCGGCGAACAGTGCACTGCCCGCGCCCGCCGCGGGAGAAGCACGCGTGGTGTTCATGGGCAACTCCATTACAGACGGCTGGGCGAGACACTTTGCCACCATGTTTCCCGGCAAGCCGTATGTGGGCCGAGGCATTGGTGGTCAGACGACGCCACAGATGCTGGTGCGCTTCAGGCAGGATGTCGTCGCACTCAATCCGAAAGTCGTCGTCATCCTGGCCGGCACCAACGACATTGCGGGGAACACGGGTCCATCCACGCTCGAGATGATCGAGGACAACATGATGGGCATGACGGAAATGGCGAAAGCGAATGGCATTCGCGTCGTGCTCTCATCCGTGCTTCCGGTGTTCGATTACCCGTGGAAGCCCGGACTCACGCCCGCGCCCAAGATCGTTGCGCTCAACGCGTGGATGAAGGATTACGCCGCGAGAGTTGGCGCCGTGTATCTCGACTATTTCACGCCAATGGCCGACGCGCGTCAGGGCCTGCGCGCTGACCTGACGAACGATGGCGTTCACCCCACCGAGGCGGGATATCGCGTGATGGCGCCGCTGGCCGATGCGGCGATTGCCGAAGCGTTGCGTCGCCCGTAGGCAATGTGCTGTCACTCGCGTC
>JBDTXZ010000014.1:0-15921 GCA_040005935.1 bacterium
ACCTCACTCGACAATCCGGACGCAAGAGAGCGCGGCTTGGCGGCCGGGGCGGACGCGTACGTGGGGAAGGCGTCTGCGGGGCAGGCTGGGCTGTTGAGTACTGTCCGGGAGCTTCTCGCGTGATCCGTGTGCTCGTCGCCGACGACTCCCACGCCGCTCGCCTCCTGATTGTCTCCCTTCTCGAGAGCGATCCCGAGATAGAGGTTGTCGGTCAAGTTGCGGATGGGGAGTCGGCGGTGGTGAGTGCGAAGCGCTTGCGGCCCGACGTCATCACGATGGACATCTACATGCCGAGGCTGGATGGCCTGGAGGCCACGGCGCGCATCATGAGCGAGTCGCCCACGCCGATCGTGGTGGTGTCGTCAACGGTGAGTGCACAGGATGTGGCGTCCTCGCTTGCCGCGACGAAGGCGGGGGCGTTGGTCGCAGTGCCGAAGCCGGGCGCGGCCGGCGATCGACAAGCTGAGGAGGACCGGCGCGCGTTCGTCGCGACGGTAAAGGCGATGGCGCGGGTGAAGGTGGTGCGGCGATGGAGCGGGGCGATGCCGGCGATTCCAATGGCGGCGCAGGGGGGGCCCCCCCAACGGCAAGATACCGCTTCCGACTCCTCGTCCCGCCATCATTCCAGCGCGACTGCCACCGGTTCGCTGCCGAGTGCGTCGGATATCACCCGTCCGGCGGGCCGCGTCGCCCTCGTTGTCATCGCCGCATCCACAGGCGGACCGACGGCGCTCCAAACCGTTCTCTCCGCCCTTCCTGCCAGTTTTCCCGCGCCAATCGTGGTCGTGCAGCATATCGCGCGGGGCTTTCTCGCCGGGTTCGCCGGCTGGCTCGATGGAGAGTGCGCGGTGCGTGTGCGCGTGGCGGCGCCGCCAGAATCATTGGAGCCTGGCACCGTCTACATCGCGCCAGACGAGGATCATCTGGGCATCTCGGCGAATCGACGCACGCGAGCGATTGACGGACCAATGGTAAACGGGTTCAAGCCATCTGGCAGCGTGCTCTTCGAGTCCGCCGCGGACGCTTTTGGGAGATCCTTGGTGGCGGTCATTCTCACTGGAATGGGAAGCGATGGTGTGTCCGGGCTTTATCGCGTGCGCGCGACTGGGGGCTATGTCATCGCGCAGGACGAGGCATCGTCGCTGATTTACGGCATGCCAGGAGAGGCCGTGATGGCGGGCGTGGTAGACGTATCGCTCCCAATCGATCGGATCGCCGCACACCTTCAGAAGATTGCCTCAGCCTCACCATCTTCGAGACTATCAGAAAACAGCGGCGCTTGAGCCGACCGATTCGACGCTCGACGACGACGACCTGGGCCATCCACAGTTTCATTAACGTCGTCGTGCGGGCGGCGTCGATAACTTGAGGATGTAATGACGACGTGATGTCCGTCACGACGAGGTTGGATTGCGTTGTGCATGTTTCGTCGTCCATTGGTGGACAAACGAAAGTTTCTCCCACTCATTTTTCGAGGCGTCGCATGGGAGCGTCACGTCGGTCCTTCTTCAAGCTGGGCGTTGCGGCCGCCGCTGGTGCGCTGCTTCCCGCGCGCACGGCAGGCGCGCAGGGACGGAAGCGCGCACCAGTGCCGAGCCCACACGGCTTCCGGCTCGTGCAGCAGTCCGAGGTTCAGGCCGTGCCGGCAGCGTGGAAGTCCACGTCCACGCGCCTGCTGCGACGCGCGACCTATGGCGCGACGGCCGCTGAACTGGCCTCGATAAAGGCGCTCGGCTATCAGGGTTGGCTCAATCGTCAGCTCAAGTACACGCGCATCGACGATACTGCTGTCACGAACTTCGTCACCGCGAGCTACAACCTGCTGGCAGGAACGCCGGCGACGATCTACAACGCGGAGACCGGAACCGTCTATCAACAGTTGCAGCAAGCCACCATCTATCGCTCCGCCTTCTCCAAGCGGCAGCTGTTCGAGCGCATGGTGGAGTTCTGGAGTGATCACTTCAATATTTACGTCGGCAAGGTCGGCTACCTCAAGATCATTGACGACCGGGACGTCATTCGAAAGCACGCACTCGGGCGCTTCGGTGATCTCGTCAAGGCGAGCGCGAAGAGCGCGGCCATGCTCGCGTACCTCGACCAGACCAGCAGCCGAGTCGGCGCGCCGAACCAGAACTATGCGCGCGAGTTGATGGAGCTCCACACGCTCGGCGTCGACGGCGGCTATACGCAAACCGACGTCGCCGAGCTCTCGCGCGTGCTCACCGGATGGACGATCGCCGGTCGCGGCGACTTCGCATTCAACCCGGGACTACATGACTGGGGTGCGAAGACGGTGCTCGGGATGAATATCCCCGCGGGTTCGGCGTCGCAGGGACAGGCGGGTATGGACGAGGGCATGAAGATCCTCGATTTGCTCATCGCGCATCCGAGCACGGCGACCTTCATCTCGACGAAGATGATTCGGTGGCTCCTCAATAGTGAGCCGACGGCTTCACAGGTCACGACCATCTCCAGCGTCTACCGCGCCACCGGCGGCGATATCAGCGCCATGGTGCGGGCGATCCTCAACGACGCGTGGGTCGCTGCGTCGCCGGCCAGGTACAAGCGGCCCTATCAACTGCTCATCTCGAGCATGCGTGCGGCCGGTGCATCGGTGACTGCCACGAACGTGGTGAATACGCAGCTGACGGCGATGGGACAGGCCCTCTTCAATTGGGCGACGCCGGACGGCTATCCCGACACCGTGGAATACTGGTCGGGCGGCATCGCGCCGCGCTGGCAGATGGCCACCAATATGTCCAACTACAAGCAGGCCGCGATTACCGTCGATCACACGCCATTCGTCGTTGGTGGTGTCGATGGCACCATCGACCAGATCGACCAGCGCATCTTTGCCGGGGAGATCTCACCGTCCACGAAGGCGGCGCTGCGTGCCTATCTGGCTGCCGGGACGCTGAATGAGGCGCGTGCACGCGAGACTATCGGATTGGCGATGGCTGCCTCCGACTTCCAGTGGTACTGAGGAGCCGTAAATGAAGAACGATGAACCACTCGAGCACGACGACTGCGGCTGTAGCGAATACAACGCGCTCTCCCGCCGGCAGTTTGTCGGCGCCGCAGCGTCGCTCGGCATCATCAGCGCGTTCCCCTCCTGGTTGCCCAAGGTCGTCCTCGCCGAGTCGCATGCGTCGACTCGTGACATCATCGTATCGGTGTTCATGCGCGGTGGCGCGGATGGACTCTCCCTGTGCGTTCCTTTTGGCGATGCGAGCTACTACACGTCGCGTAGCACGATCGCGATTCCACGCCCGGACTCCACGCAGACGGCAACCAAGGGGATTGCCCTCGACAACTTCTTTGCGTTCCCGCAGGCCATGAGCGGGTTGATGCCTGCGTACAGCGCACAGGACCTGCTCGTCGTGCACGCGACAGGACAATTCAACAACTCGCGTTCGCACTTCGACGCGCAGCGATACATGGAAGTGGGAAAGCCGAACGACGGGTCGCTCGTGACGGGCTGGCTTGGTCGTCATCTCGCGAGTGTGCCGCCGCTCAGGACTGGGGCGCCATTGCGCGCCGTCGGGCTGTCGTCGGGACTGCAGAAGTCCCTCGTCGGCGGTCCTAACACGTTGCCCATCGCGGACCCGGCCAACTACACGATTGGCGGGAGCACCACCACGTCCGACGCGCGTCTCAACGTGCTGCGGGGGGACTATACCGCTGCGTCACCGGAGCCGGCGCAGTCGGCGGCACTGGATGCAGCGAACACGATGACGCTCCTCCGCAACGTCAACATCAACGGGTACGTTTCGGCGAACTCGGCGGTCTATCCCGCGTCATCGTTCGGTCGTGCGCTGCGTTCCGTCGCGGCGCTGATCAAGGCAGATATCGGCATCGAGGCAGCACAGGTTGATATCGGCGGGTGGGACACGCACTCCGCGCAGAATCCGATCAGCGGATCGATGTTCAACACCATGCGCGACTTCAGCAATTCGCTCGCGGCGTTCTACGCCGACGTGATGTCGATCGGCGCATATCCGGTGACGCTTGTATCGGTGTCCGAATTCGGGCGCAACGTGAAGGAGAATGGCAGCAGCGGCACCGACCATGGTCGTGGCACGGTAATGTTTGCGATGGGCAAGGGCATCACCGGTGGCCGCGTACTCGTCAATCAGTGGCCGGGTCTTGCGCAGGCCAACCTGGAATCCGGCCAGGACCTCAAGGTGACGATCGACTATCGCGACGTGCTCGCGGAGATTGTGAGCAAGCGGCTGGGCAACACGAATACGGGCTTTGTCTTTCCCGGTTGGTCAGTCACCACGCGCGGCGTGACGCGATAGCGCTACTGAACGACCACTTCGCCCGTCATGCCAGGATGGACGGTGCAGTCGTAGGCGAACGTTCCCTTGGTGTTGAACGTGCGGGACACCTTGGCGGTGATGAGGATGTTCACGTCGTTCGGTGCACCTGGCACCGTCTTCTTGAAGATGACGTTATGGCCTTCCGGGCTGCCGGAGATGTTGAAGTTCACCGAGCCTCCCACTGGGACGGTGAGGGAAAATGGGCTGAAAATGTTGCCGGGCGTAAAGACGTCGAGCGCGCCTGGAGTCGTCGTGGTACCGGTGGGCGCAGCATCACCGCCGCCGCAACCAACTAGCAGGATGCCGAACATGATGATCAACCGTTTCATTCGCGCCTCGCGGGTAAAAGCCGTTCCCACACAATATGGTGTGACGCGCCGAGTCTCCAGCGCGTTAATGCTCGGTCTGGTGACGGCGCTCACACTCACGATTGCGGCGTGCGGCGGTGGCGGCGGCGATTCCATCACCGGCCCCACATCGCCAACGGGCAGCTACAAGCTCACAACCGTGCAGGGGAAGGCGCTGCCCTATCGCGTCTACTCCGAAGTGAACTACACTGTGGATGTCGCTGATGCCTCCGTGACCCTGAACGCAGGAGGAGCATTCACCGCGGCGATGCGCACGGAAGAGCGGGTGGACAATCATCTCTCGGTGTACGCCGACACGGTAACGGGCAATTGGGTCCTCACTGGCAGCAAGGTCGATCTCACGGTGTCCGACGGAACGCACACGATCGGCACGTGGTCAGGCAAGACATTGTCGTTCACCGACTCGAGCGGCGTGACACCTCTCACGTACGTCTACACCATGCAATGATTGCGCGGGCGAGGCGTGCGGGCTTCACACTGATCGAAGTCCTCGTCGTCGTGGTCATCATCGCGGTGCTCGCATCGATTGTTGCGCCAAACGTCTTCCGGCACGTCGACACTGCGAAGAATGTCGCCGCGCAGGCACAGATCGCCACATTGAGTGCGGCGCTCGACGCGTATCGCCTCGATAACGGGCGCTATCCCACAACGGAGCAGGGGCTCGCCGCACTGTGGCAGGCGCCTGCTTCGGCACCGCGTCCAACCAATTGGCGTGGGCCGTATCTCCGGCAACAGGTGCCGGCCGATCCGTGGGGCGCACCATTCGTCTACCGCGCTCCGGGCGAGCACTCGCCAACCGCGTTCGACCTCTCGTCGCTCGGAACTGACGGCGCGGTTGGCGGCACGGGCGACGCTGCCGATATCACAAGCTGGAAGCCCTAGCGCGTGCCGCGTCTCCGCTATCGAGCGGTCACGCGCGCCGGTGCCCGCGAAGCAGGATTCGTGGAGGCGCCAACCACAGAAGCCGCAGCCTCTGCCCTGCGCGAGCGTGGTTTGGTTGTCATCGACGTTGCAGCGCACGATACGCGCCCACACTTCCTCGCGAGAGTCCGGCAGGGTGATCTTGCCGAAGTAACGCGTGCGCTGGCGTCCCTGTTGCCTGCGGGACTGCCGCTGGTTCGTGCTCTCGACGTGGTGCGCGATATCGCCCCCCGCGCGCTGCACGAAACCCTAGCCGACACCAAGCTGCGCGTGGAGCGAGGCACGTCGTTCGCCGATGCGCTCGCCGCGCATCCGAAGATTTTCTCGGCGTCCTACATTGGACTTGTTCGAGCGGGTGAGCGCGCCGGTGCACTCGCGGATGCGCTCGCGAAACTTGCCGCTGCGCTTGAAGAGGACGCGCAGTTCCGCTCGCGGCTGCTCACGGCCGCCATCTATCCGGTGCTGCTTGCGACTGTGGGCACGGGGGCAATCGTCGTGCTGCTGCTGGTCGTCCTGCCCCGATTCGCCGCGCTGTTCGCGCAATCCGGCAGTGCGCTCCCCGCTTCGACAGCGCTGGTGCTCGACGTGTCGGCGATGCTGCGCGCACACGCCGGCGTCATCGGCCTCGCGGCGCTCGTGATGCTGTCGTTGCTCGGGTGGATTGCGACAGCATCGGACGCAGCCTACTGGCGAGCGAGATTGCTGCTCGCCACCCCCGGGTTGTCCGCGCTCTATCGCGAGGTGCTGGCTGCGCGTTCTGCGCGAATCATCGCGCTGCTGCTCGCTGGGGGCGCGCCAATCGTCACCGCACTCGACGATGCCGCGCGTTCAGTCGAGGCACCGCAGGCGCGCGAGGAACTGCTTCGTATTCGCGCGCGGGTGCGCGAGGGCGCTCGCGTGACCGACGCACTCACCGAGGGCACACTCTATCCCGCGATGCTCGGCCGGCTCGTCGGCGTGGGAGAGGAGTCGAGCCAGCTCGCGATGTTCTTCGCTCGCGCCGCCGACCTGTTCGAGGATCGCGCGCGTCGCACCGCGGCGCGCTTTCTTGCGTTCGCCGAGCCCGCGCTCATCGTGGTCTTTGGGCTGATCGTTGGCGCGATTGCGCTCGCGCTCGTGCAGGCCATCTACGGCATCAACCTCACGCCGCTCAGGGGCGTTCGCTGACATGCGCCCCCGGTCGGCGTTCACGCTCATCGAGTTGCTGGTCGTGCTGTTGCTGCTCGCGATCACGGCGGCCGCCTCAGTACCAGCCTTCGCGACCGGTCGGCGCGATCCCGATCTCGAGACAGCCGATGTGTTGGTGAGCCTGCTCACGAACGCGCGAGACGCCGCGCGCGAGCAGGGCACGCGCGCCGAGGTCGTGTTTGCTCCGAGACAGGCGCGGTACTGGATATCCTCGGGCTCAAAGCTTCGTACGGGAATCATTCCACTCACGACGTCGCAACGCCTGGTGGGGTCGGACTCGGAGCGTGTCGTCTGCTCGTTCTCCGCGAGTGGACCGGCGACGGTATGCGGTCTCGCCGTTCGCGGAGCGAGTGACGTGATCGTGCGCGTCGATCCGTGGACAGGCGCCTTCCGCGTGAGTCAGGCCGTTCGATGAGTGCGCGCGCACGCATCGGCTTTACCCTGCTCGAAGCGATCGTCGCACTCGCGATCGTGAGCATTGTGTCCATCGGCGTGCTCGCGGCGCAGGGCACGGCACTCCGCGCTGAGTCGATTGCAAACGTCCGCCTTCCGCTGGCCGCGCTCGCGCAGGATCGCATGACCACCGTGGATCTGTTCGATGGACGGCTCGAAAATCTCCCGGACACGATTGCGGATGGGTCCTTTGCGCCGCCACTTGCGGCTGCGCAGTGGCACGTGCGCGCAGCACCGGTGCGCAGCGCACGAGGCTTGTGGACCGTCACCGTCGTGGTGCGCAACGGAACCGATAGCGTGCTCCTTACCTCGCGGCGGTATCGGCCATGATTCCGCGCACTCGGCGCGGCATGACGCTCCTCGAGGTGATCGTCGCACTCACCATCGCGGGGATTGCGCTGGCGGCCGGTGCATCCGTCCTTGGCTTTCTCACCGATCAGCAGACGCGAGCCATCGCGGATTCCGTCGCGCGCTCGGCGTCGGTGCGCGAGTCGCTTCGTCAGTGGATCGCTGACGCGGAGCTCGGAACCGCAGGCGACGTTCGTTTCGTTGGCGCTCGTATCGTTGAGCCGGGCCGCGGCAGCTACTCGTCGCTGGACTTCATCACGAATGCACCCACGCCAGTGGCTGCTGGCGGCGACGCGCACACCCGCGTGCGACTCATGCTCACGGGAGACTCGAAGATTGTCGCCGTGCTATCAGCGTTGCCGGCCGGGGAGACCATCGAGCTGCCCATTGCCGATAGCGTGAGCGCTTTCGACGTTCGGTATCGGGGCAGCATCAGCCGCGAAGCTCGCTGGCTCGACAGCTGGACGTCGTCGTCGGTTCTTCCGGCCGTCGCCGAGGTGCGCATTCACGCGAAAGCCGATGGTCTGCTCGCCTTACCGCTCGTGATTCTCGTTGGAGAGCGTCGATGAACCGACGCCGCGGATTCGCACTCATGGCAGCAATGTGGCTCGTCGTCCTGCTCGGCGTCTGTGCATGGCAGCTGTCGTTGAGCTCACGCGCGCGCCGACTGGCCGCAGCCAACGCGCTCGAACTGATCGCGGCGCGCGCTGCCGCAGACGCAGGTCTGGAGACAGGTCGCGCCGTGCTGACCGACACGCTGTTTGATGGACGCATCGCAGACACGCTCGTCATGGAGTCCGAGCGCGCCACAGTCAGCTACTACGATCCCGCTTCTCGACTGCACCTCAATCGCGCCAGCGTCGAAGACCTGCGCCGATTCCTGGCTGCATTGCCCATGGACGCCGACGGGGCCGATCGCCTCGCGCAACGCATCGCGGATTGGCGCGATGCCGACGACCAAGCCCGCCCTCGCGGCGCCGAGCGCGCTGACTATGTTCGCACCGGTGCGCGACGACTGCCGTCGAATACTGCCTTCGGCACGCTCGACGAGCTTCTGTCGGTCGACGGCATGTCCCCAACACTGTTGGCGCGCATCGCGCCGTTTGTCACCCTCGTCGGAGTTGGTCAGGTCAACGTGAACGTGGCGCCACCAGAAGTGCTTCGAGCGCTTCCAGCCTTCGGCGACGAGGCAATCGGCGCAGTCATGCGCCTGCGCCAGCAACATCGCGCAATTCATTCGATCAATGAACTGACGAATCAACTCTCACGCAGTGCGGCCGACGCCATAGCCCTCGCCACGACTGAGCTGGACCAGCGCCTGACGTTCGAGACGCGTGAGTACCTGGTCGAGTCGACAGGCTGGGTGGACGGCAGCCCAGTGCGTGCGCGGGGTGAGTTGCTTCTCGCACGTTCCGGCGAATCCGCGCTCGTTCAATCGCGTAGAAGCCGGGTGGAATGATGACAGCGTCCGGGAAGCTCGCAGGACTCTACGTCAGCGAGACGCACGTCGCCCTCGCCCTGCGCACCGGCGCGCGCGAACCGCGAGTCGTCGAGCGCGTCGTGTCATCACCGATGGCGATCGTCCCAGAGGTGAAGGCGTTGCTCGCCGATCAGCGCGATCTCACCGACATCATTGTCGTTGTCGCACGGCCGCTCGCGCATCTGCGCATTGTGAATCTCCCATCCATGCCGCGCGAAATGGCCGAGCGCGTCCTCGCACGCGACGCGGATCGTTATGTGATTGGAAATGGTGCATACGTGGTGTCGGCCCGGCCGCTGGACGCGGGTCGCTGGGTGGCCGCGTTTGCGCCGGCAGACCTGCTTGCGCAGATCGACGACGCGGCCTCGCGCGTCGCCGGCAACGTGAGGTTCGCTACGGTCGACGATGTGCTCGCGACATCAGCGCATGGGGGCACAACTCGCGACGATCGCTTTGTCGTCGTCTCCGATGCGAACGGCCCCTCCGTCACCGCGCATATTCGGAACGGCATGGCAATCGGGGGTCGGCAATTCCTCGCCGGTGCAACCCCTGACGACATCCGATCTTTCGCGCGCGAACGCGGTGCGCCGAACGCGCCAACAACAACGGTCGCCGAAGGCAGCACCACGGCATCCGTTCTCGCATCGCTTGCGTCTGTGTCGTCACCTGCGCTTTCACTGCGGGCCGCCGGTGAGAACCTGCGCTCGAGACGCCGCGACGACCGCGTCACAGGCTGGCTCCTCATCGGAGCTGCGGCCGCAGTCCTTCTCGCATTCGCGCTCGAGCAAACGATCGTTGCAGCTCGGCTGCATCGTGTCACTGAGCAGCGCGCGACCATCGCGTCGCAGGTGTCGCGCGTGCTTCGTCTCCGTGATTCAGTGCTGACTCAGGCGGAGTTCGTCAGCGCAATCGCCGACCGTGAAGGCCATGCCTCGAGGTCAGGCGGCGTGCTCGCCGCTATCGCGCTGGCACTACCACGCAACGCCACACTGTCCACCGTCCAGCTTGTCGGTGACAGCGTGCTCGTCGAGGGAGAGAGCCGCGATGGTGCAGCTGTATACGACGCACTCAAGAGAGTGCGTGAGCTCGAACGTGTCACGCTCGCTGCGCCGCTGCGCCGCGAGCGGACGCAGCCTGATGCCGGAAACACCATGGGGCACTTTGCCTTTGCTGCGTACGTGAGACGAGTGCCGCGATGAGCATCTCCATTCGCCCCACGCGCGCACTCTCCCCTGAAGATCGTCGCGCCCTGGTGCTCGGCGCGCTCATCGTCAGCGCCCTCCTCGCGTACGCACTGATTGGTCGCCCGTGGTTCACTCGCCTTCAGTCTTCGCGCGCCGAGCTTGCGCAGCAGCTCGCGTTGCTCGCTCGGGAGGAGGCACTACTCGACTCGCGGTCGGCCCTTCCACGATTGCAGCGCCAGGCCAATCAGGCGCTCGGCGCCGCGCGCTCTCGCTTGCTCAGCGGCGATTCAGTCACCGCAACGGCGTCGCTGGCATCATTTGTCGATGATATTGCCGCCGCGAATGGTGTGCACGTGTCTTCACTCGAGGGGCGCACACCTCTCTCCGCGTCAGGGTTGACCACCGTCAGCGTCGAACTGCGCGGAGAATCGCGCTGGTCGCAGGCACTGGGCTTCGTGCATACGCTCGAGAGCACAGGGGCATTGATCAACGTGAACAACGTGCGCATTGAGCGCGGAGCGCGAGGCGGCCCATTGGGCGGGGAACTCGTCACCATTACGGCCACGTTGAGTGGCATGGCAGCGCGATGAACGGCGGCTGGAAGAACTGGTCGGTCGCTCGACGCATCGCCACGGTGGCGTTCGCGGCAGTCGTCGCATGGGATGCAGTCGCGCTCGTTCGTCGCATGCGCGCTGTGGAGATCAGCCGTATCACTCCCCTCGTGATGCCCGAGATAGCCACCGTAACGCGCCCCCCGTTCGACGACTCGGGCATCTTCGGACTCGCATCAGCGCGAAACCCATTCGATGGCGGTACTGCACCGATTGTCCCGTTGGGCAATCCGCTGGTCACCCTCCCGGTCGATCGCCCTCGGCTCACCGGCACGGTGGTTCAGGGTGCCAGAAGCTTCGTGGTGATCGAGCTCGTCGACGGTGCGATGCGCATCGTCAGACTAGGCGAGAGTGCCTCGGGCCTCACGCTTCGCTCAGTCGAGCCGGGGGCAGGTACATTCATTGACGCTACCGGACGTCGCATCGTGCTTCATTTGGCACCCACGGAAACGGCCACCAGACCATGAACGCACGCTCGACGTTTCGCGTCGCCTTAGTGGCGGGATTGGCATTCGTGTCAGCGCGGTCGCCCGCGTCGGCGCAGGACACGACGCGCGCCGGCGCCGCGACGAGCCGCTTCGACTTTCAGGACGCCGATCTGCGCACGGTCATTACGGCCATCGCGGAAGCTGGAGGTCTCAACGTCACCTACGGTGATCTCCCGAGTCGTCGGGTCACGCTGCATTCGCCGCAACCGGTACCTCGCTCGGAGATGTTCGCCGTGCTCCGGTCAGTGGCGGCGTCCAACGGCCTGCGACTCGCCATCGAAGGGACGCTGATTCGTGTCGAGGCCGCGGATGCACCAGCAACGACTGCGCAGTCGGGACGAGCGCGCGAAGCGTCGCAGCTCTTCGTGTATCGACTCAAGCACGCGCGCGCCCCGCGTCTGGCGAGCACGCTTCAGGCGCTCTACGGCGCCCGTGCGGGCGACTTGAGCAGCTCGTCCGGCCTCTCCGACCGTCAGCTCACCGAGCAGCTTCGCTCGACTCGCGTTCCGATGCTGAATATCGACACGATCGGTCGCGGCGCCGCGAGCAGTCCGGCGCTGGCGGCGGTCCTCGGCAACGTGGTGGGCGAGGTACAGATCGTTCCCGATGAGACCACCAATTCACTCCTCATTCGGGCGCAGGCTGCCGATTACCCGACCATCCGTCAGGCAATCGACCTGCTGGACATTCGTCCACTCCAGGTCTTCATCGAAGTGTTGATCGCCGAGGTGCGTCGCACGCAGTCATTCGATCTTGGGTTGTCGGCCAGTGCCGAGAAGGACAAGGACGGCAACCTGACGAGTGGCTCCCTCACCTCCACGGCGCCAACCGATTTCCTCGTGCGTTTCACTCGCGGTGGCGACCTGAAGATCGATGTCGCGCTCTCGGCCCTCGCGCAGCGCGGTAATGTGCGGATCCTTTCCCGACCGCTCATCCTCGCCGAGAACAATCTCGAGGCGCGAATTCTGGTAGGGAGTCAACGGCCGTTCGTACAGGTCTTCCGGTCGCTGCCCACCGGTGACGCCGTGCGCGACCAGGTCGTGCAATATCGAGATGTCGGCACCGTGCTCAGCCTTTTGCCCACCATCAACTCCGATGGGTACGTGAACATGCAGGTGCGTCAGGAGGTCAGCTCGGCCACCAGCGAGCTGGCGTTCGGCGCGCCCGTGATCAGCACACGCGAGGCGTCGACGCATCTCTTCGTGCGCGATGGACAGACGGTCGTCATTGGCGGACTGGCCGATCGCCAAGTGGAGCGCACCAAGAGCGGCATCCCGGGCTTGAACGCGTTGCCGTGGATCGGGGGTCTATTTGGCTCGACGCATGACTCGGATACGCAGGGTGAGCTGTATCTGTTCCTCACGCCGCACATCCTCGCGACCGACGCCGACGCGGACGTATTGCGCCGCGGAATCGAAGGACGCATTGACTCTGCGGGTGGAAAGCGTGAGGACAACCCGCCGGTCGCGCCGCCGAAAACAAATCCTCCGAAGACGGAGCCGTGACACGCTCGCTTGACCACGTCCGGTCACTCTCTCCCAAGCTCACGCCGGGTTTTCTCGAGGAGCAGCGGCTGCTGCCGCTTTCCATCGAGAACGGAGTCGTTCACCTGGGGTCATGGGGCGAGCCCGTCGACTGCGACGGGGTGCATCAGCTCGAAAGCCTGTTCAATCGCCGCGCCGTGATCCAGACGATCGACGAGAATGACGCGCGCCACGCGATCACGCGGCTCTACGGCGGCTCGAGCACGCAGTCGTTCGTCGACGCGATGGCCGACCACAGCGCGCCCGAGCCTGGCGAGCAGCCGGCGATCGACGACCTCCGCGCATTGGCGAACGAAGCTCCCGTCATTCGTTTCGTGAGCCTGTTGCTGAGCGAGGCGCTCGAGGCGCGCGCCTCCGATGTGCATCTCGAAGCGTATGCAGATGGTCTGCGTATCCGCACCCGCATCGACGGCGTGTTGCAGGACGCGCCATCGCCAGCACGCGGGCTGTCGGCGGCCATCGTGAGCCGGCTCAAGGTGATGGCGAATCTCGACATTGCCGAGCGTCGTGTGCCGCAGGACGGACGCATCCGGCTCGAGCTGCAGAACCGTCACGTGGACGTTCGCGTGTCCACGGTGCCTACGCTTCACGGCGAAAGTGTCGTCCTGCGTCTCCTCGATCGTGATGCCGCGCCGCTCGACCTGACATCGCTCGGCATGTCCGATCAAACACGCGGCGAATTCGAGGCAATTTTAATCCGCCCGCACGGAATCGTGCTCGCCACAGGACCAACGGGATCCGGCAAGACGACGACGCTGTACGCCGCACTCTCGAAAATTCGTACTGGCCGCGAGAAAATCGTGACGGTAGAAGATCCGATCGAGTATCAGTTGGCCGGTATTCCCCAGGTGTCGGTGAACGAGCGCGTCGGAGTGACCTTCGCGAGCACGTTGCGCGCTCTGCTTCGTCAGGACCCCGACGTAATTCTCGTCGGGGAGATTCGCGATGGTGAGACCGCCGAGATCGCTACACAGGCCGCGCTCACGGGGCACCTGGTGCTGTCCACGCTCCACACCAACGACGCGATCGGCGCGCTCACACGCTTGGTCGATCTCGGCGTTGCGCCCTTCCTCGTGTCAGCAACCATCGAGGCCATTCTCGCACAACGTCTGGTGCGGACGAATTGCTCAGCCTGCTCCTCGCCCGTGTCAGCGACGGATGCCGAACGCGTGGCGTTGGGAGCATCTGAGCTTACTACCGTGCATCGTGGCAGCGGATGCGTTGCCTGTCGGCACACCGGCTACCTCGGCCGTACTGGCGTGTACGAGCTTCTCGTGATTCGCGATGCTATGCGCACCGCGATAGCGAGCGCGTCCGGTGCGGGCGTCGTTCGCCAGCTCGCGCGCGAACAAGGCATGCGAACCCTCCGCGATGACAGCCTGCGCCTGGTGCGAGAAGGCCGCACGACTCCCGAGGAAGTGCTGCGGCTCATTGCCTCATCCTGACACTACACAATCGCATAATGTAGTGTATTAGAGATACTATAAGTGCTTATAATCAATGGTTTTATATAAATATCACATTCGTTGAGGCGCTGCCGACGATGATGATAAAGTACTGCTTCGCGGTCGATCATGTTGCCGAGGACGTCACGATGGGTGACCGTTCGGTTTTGTAGACCGCCTCCTATTCGGGCTCGCGATCGCGTCCTCGTTCCGGTCGGCTTCGCTTGGAGTTCAGCGGCGTGACCGCGGATAGCACGCAGAGAAACGGGGGCGACTTTCGTCGCCCCCGTTTACACCACGCTCCAGATCGACCGGCTACGGAACGAGCGCCAGGCTTGTCCCATACGTGTTGTTGATCACCCCGATGATTCCATTGGCAATGAGCACGTGCGCCGCAGCGGACGGGTGCACGCCATCCAGCGAAATCAGGTTCCCGTACGTTGCGGTTGTGCTCGTCAGGTTCAAGAACGGCGGAATCTCGCCGCTCGCGCGCTTCGCGGCGAATAGCACATTGGGGTCGTAGTACGCAAAACCGATCGACGCCGCCTTGCTGGCGATGTACGAGTTGTAGCCGTTGATCGTGGCCGCCAGCGTGGCTTGCTCCGCCGGATCGAGCACGAACAGGTCGCCAACCGGGAACGGCAGCCCGGGCGTCGCCTTGTCGCAGGCAATGATCGGGGGCGCGGCGGGACTGTTCGCTCTGATCGCCGCCAGCAGCTGCGGCACATCGATGAGCGCGGTGGAACCCGTGCAGTTCGGGTGAATGGTGACCGGCTTGCCCGCAGCGGCGCTGATGCCGCCCTGAATCGTTGCCGATGACGCGATCAGTGCCGCGGACGTCATGGACGGCAGGTTGGACACCTGCGCCACCCCAATCAACACGCCCCGAATACCAGGCGCGCCAGCAAGCAATTGGGCGATCATTGCATCGTAGCTGGTTTGGAACTGCGCCTGCGTGCTGATGATGCCGGCCTGTCCCAGCGCCGCTTGCGGAACGATGATGCCGCTCAGCCCCGCCACCAGTACATCGTTGTTGCAGATCCAGATGGTTGCGAACGTCGGATTGGCATCGAGCGCCCGGGCCACCTGAGTCTTTCCGCCGAGGATGAAAGTCGTGAGCGCGTTGGACGCCACGGTGGAGGAGGACGTTGGATCCAACACGCGCGCGCCCGGCACCGCAACGTTGTTCAGGATATCCGTCACCGACGACGTGGCGCGGAGCGAGCACGGTGTGGCGGAGAGCGTCGCCCCAGTGAGCCCGTTCGCAATCGGCGACGGGCATCCCGGGTTATTCAGCGACGCGTAGTGGTACTGCGTCCCCATTTGGGTCGCCAGCAGGCGTGCGTAGCTCTGGCGCTGCGTCGAGTCATTGATGCCAGCGCTTTGGTACCCGGCCGTAATGCTGTTGCCGATGGCCACGTAGCTGGTAAAGAGGCTCCCACCGGAAGGCGCTGCGGGGCCAAAAAGCGTCGCTTTGTCCTCGCATCCGGCGAGGGCCACAAGGGCCGCAGCCGCCGCCACGCGGGTGAGATGATTCAGTCGATACATCCTGATTTCTCCGGGCGTGGG
>JBDTXZ010000015.1:0-15510 GCA_040005935.1 bacterium
TGTAGCTGTAATACTCGTCGCAGTTCATGACGAGCAGGTCGCTCGACGACTCGCGGATGCCGACGCCGATGACGTACTTGCCGTATTCCTTGAGCTTGTTGACGAGGCTCGCAAAATCGCTGTCGCCGGACAGCAGGATGTACGTGCCGATCTCGGGGCGAGTGAAGACCAGTTCGATCGCATCCACGGCGAGACGGATGTCCGTTGCGTTCTTCTTGGATGATCCGTATGCCGGCGCGAAGATCATGTCGATCGACGACTCTGCCAGGGGCACGATGTACTGCGGATAGCGACGCCAGTCGGCGTAGGCGCGTTGGACGGCGACCTTGCCCTTGATGATTTCGGAGCCGAGCAGAGTTCGGAGTTCCTTGCCGAGGTCAGAGCGGATCCCCATCGTGACGTTGTCGAAGTCGATGAGGAGGGCGGCGTTCGGCGCGTGCATTTGTGGTGCGTAGTTGGCCGAACTTGCGCGAGGGGCGCTGAAGGCCTGGGGTCCGCGGTGTATGAGCGCGGCGGCGGAATGCGGCGGCGCGTTCCGCGGTGTGCGTGAGTTCATTCGATCCCTTGCGTCCTGTGACGCATGGCGTGTGAGCGGGCGTGCTTGCTATTCGTTCGCAGCCCGTGCTCTCATCGCGTCGTGCGCCCGAACAACATCGGTCGGCGCCGGCGGCCGCGTGGAGCGGTTATTCGCGGTGCGTACGTAGACCGCCTCGCCCCACTGCGCGGAGCGCAGTCTTCCAGGGCGGCACCGATCACGCCGTCACCGTCAGTGACTGGTCACCCCTGGCGCCGCGGGCTTTACGAGCTCGCGCCTCCCTGAATGGCCAGCTTGGTAATCTAGGGACGTGTGTTGGGGTTGGATAGGCTGAGTGCGGAGTCCCGACGGCTGGGCAGGCTGTCAGCCCCCAGTGGCCATCTGTATGTTACTCGAGAAACATCCCATTCGCGCGTTCGTACGGAGCACCTGTGAAGCAGGTTGGTTTTCGCGCTCGTCTTTTTCTCATTCTCCTCGGCTTCGCGCTCATCCCGACAATTGTGCTCTCCACCGCATGGGAGCTCACGGTGGTGGGTGCGTTGCCCCTTCTCGGGACCATCCCTGCCATGGAAAAGATCGCAGGGACCGGGGCTCGCGCGGTGTCGTTGGCCAGGACGTCGACGCTGTCTTCCGCACAGCGTGCCGCGCTCGATGAGCATCAGCGCGCGCTGGATGAAGGGCTGCTGCACGCCCGCCAGATGGAATTCCTGATGACGCGTAAGGTTCCGTTCGTTGCTGGCGCATTGGCGCTGTTCGTTTCGCTTCTGCTCACCCTCGTTGCCTCACGCGTCGCCGGACACCTCAGCCGAAACCTCAGTCGTCCACTGAGTGAGCTGGTTGGATGGACGGCAACGATTGAGCGCGGTGAGCCGCTGCCTGATGTGCCACCGCGAAAGGGCGCGCCGGAGTTCGTCGTGCTGCGCAATCGAATGCGAGAGATGTCCACCGAGCTACGGCTAGGACGCGTGCGTGCGCTCGAAGCCGAGCGGGCGACTGCGTTGCGGGAATCGGCGCGTCAGGTGGCGCATGAGCTCAAGAATCCGCTCACGCCAATTCGATTCGCCATCGCGCGATTGCGTCGCGAAGCGCCCGAGTCACTCGGCGAGACGATCGACGTGCTGGAGGCGGAGTCGAAACGGTTGGAGGACATGGCGAAAAGCTTTGCGCAGTTCGGTCGCTTGCCTGACGGTCCGCGCGCGCCGGTCGATCTTGGCGAATTGGCGCGCAGCGTGGCGCGCAATGCGGTGCCCGCAGACCGGCCGGTGGTTGTCGACGTGGCGGATGACGTCCCCATGGTGCCGGGCCATGTTGACGCGCTCGGTCGCGCGTTGACGAACGTGCTGTTGAATGCCGTGGAGGCGAGCGCACCGGAGTCTCCGATTACGCTGAACGTGCAGCGCACGCGTCGCGCCGGCCGACCGATGGTCGAGGTGGCGGTACATGACCTGGGCGCCGGCATCCCCGCGTCGCGAATCGAGCGAATCTGGGAACCGTATGTGACGCACAAGGCTGGTGGGACGGGGCTCGGGTTGGCGATTGTCCGCCAGACCTTCCTCGCGCACGATGGCGCAGTGGAAGTGGAAAGCGTTCCTGGCAAGGGAACAACGATGCGGCTGTTTCTTCCGGCAGACTCGCCGGTTCTCGACTCGAGGGGAATGAATGCCTAGCCCGATCCTGATTCCGATCATCTTCGTGTCGTCGATACCAATTATCGCGATTGGATATCCGCTCGTTCGCGCCTATGCCTCGCGACTCGAACGGAAGGGCGTGGGGCCGGCTATTCCCCACGAAGTGACCGGCCGTCTCGAGCGCATCGAACAGGCGATTGACTCGATCGCGATTGAAGTCGAGCGGATTTCGGAGGGGCAGCGGTTTACAACGAAGCTGCTCACTGAGCGTGCGCCGGAGAGACCAGCCCTTCCGTCGGTACCAGAGAGCCGCTAAGGCACATTGTGTCGAGCGTCCTGATCGTCGACGACGAACCCAATATCCGCCGCATGGTGGGCGCACTGCTCACGAGCGAAGGGTACGAGGTGCGCGACGCCGCCGAAGGCGCGGGGGGTCTTGCACGCGTTGCGGAGAGCGCCCCGGACGTCGTGCTGCTTGACCTGATGATCCCGGGTGAGCTCGACGGCCTTGCAACGCTTGCTCGGCTGCGTGAGTCGGCACCGGATGTTCCCGTGATCATGATGAGCGGCAAGGCGGGATTGAGCGACGCGGTAAAGGCAACGAAGCTGGGCGCCTTTAACTTCCTCGAAAAACCACTCTCGCCAGAGGGCGTGCTGCTCGCGATTGCGTCCGCACTCGAGCTCAGACGCGTCCGCAGGGAGGCGCGCGCGTTGCGTGAAGCGCTCGGCCTCGCGGGTGAGATGATTGGCGGCAGTCCCGCGATGGCGCACGTGCGTGAGATGATTGCGCGAATCGCTCCGACTGATGCGCGCGTCCTCGTGACCGGGGAATCGGGCACCGGCAAGGAACTCGTGGCGGCGGCGATTCACTTTGGCAGTGGCCGACGCGATCGGCCGTTCGTCCGCGTGAATTGCGCGGCGATTCCGCGTGATCTCGTCGAAAGTGAAATGTTCGGGCATGAGAAGGGAGCATTCACCGGCGCGACCGACCGGCGCATCGGTCGCTTCGAGCTCGCGCACACGGGAACGCTTTTTCTCGACGAGGTCGGCGACCTCGGCCTGGAAGCCCAGGCCAAACTGTTGCGCGCGATTGAAGCGAGTGAGATCGAGCGCGTGGGTGGCGGCAAGCCGATCCGCGTGGACGTGCGCATCGTGAGCGCCACCAATCGTGACCTGACTCGCGCTGTGGTGGATGGCACGTTTCGCGAGGATTTGTTTTTCCGCTTGAACGTCATCCCGATCGACGTACCGCCGCTGCATGAACGGCCAGACGACATCCCGATGCTCGTGGCGCATTTTTCTGCGATGCATCACACGCGTACCGGTCGTCGCGCACCGAAGTGGACCGCGGCCGCCCTCGCGATTCTCGCCGGCCATCGCTGGCCTGGAAATATTCGCGAGCTGGCGAACATCGTTGAACGGCTGGCGATTCTCCATGCAGGCGCCGACGTGGACGAGCGTCACGTGTTAGCCGTGTTACCGGTGGCTGGCGCGGCACGGCGTGCCGAGGAGCCGCTTCCCGACCCCACGGCACTCGACCAATCGCTGAGCGACACGCTCGATGCGCATGAACGAATCCTGATTGTTCGCGCGTTGTCGGCGGCCGCGGGTAATGTTGCCGAGGCGTCGCGGCGACTCAAGACAGATCGAGCGAACCTGTACAGGCGCATGCGACGGCTTGGCATTCCGGTAGGTGATGAATGAGCGCCGCGAAAAGTCTGCGTGCGCTAACCACGACAACGATCCTCGTACTGGCATGCGCCATCAATGCCGGAGCGCAGCAGCGTGACACCGTGCTCGATCGCAACACATTGCCACGGGACGTCGCGCGCGAAGTCGTGGCATTGTTCAACGCGACCGTCACACTGCGCGCGACTGACCGGCTGACGATCGATAGCGCCCGGACGGTGGCCGGGGACGTGGCGGTGCTGCATGGCCCAGTCACCATCGCCGGTCATGTCACTGGGCGTGTGCTGGCAATCAATGCCGACGTCCAACTCCGTAAAGGCGCGCGCATCGATGGGGACCTGCTCATTGTTGGCGGCGAGGTGGATGGCGCCGACGGCGCATCGATTGGTGGAGAAATTCGCATCTATCATCCGCCACTTCGGTACACAGAGGAAGGCGATCGCCTCGTGGCGCAGGCTGAGGGCAGCGCCGATGACCAGTGGTGGCGACGGTTTGAGCGGCGTGGGCGACGAAACTTCAATCGGCTCGATGTTGGAACGGCCGGCGTCTACAATCGCGTCGAAGGGCTTCCCATTCGTGTCGGCCCCGTGCTGTATCGCGATCAGGGTTGGGGACATCTTCGCCTTGGCGCGACTGCGATTCTGCGAACAGCCAGCAGTTTTTCAGGATCGGAACCGGATGTGGGGCATGATGTGAACGGGGAGATCCGCGTCGGACGGCAATACGGTGTGACACTCGGTGGACGGCTGTTTGACGTCGTTGATGGCGTGGAGAAGTGGCAGCTCAGCGACCTCGAGGTGGGACTTGCGTCATTCCTGTTTCACCGGGACTATCGTGACTATTTCGGTCGCCACGGCGGACAGGTTCGCGCAGCACTCCGCGCGACCGACAACGCCGATCTCACCCTCAGCTACGGCGACGAATACTGGAGTTCTCGTGAAGCGCACGATCCCGTCACGGTCTTCAAGAATGATTTGCCGTGGCGAACCAATCCACAGGTCGATGCTGGCCGGTTTCACGTCGCGAACCTGACGCTGCGCGTCGACACGCGAAATGATGATTTCAACCCGTGGGCTGGTTGGTACGTGCTTGCCGATTATGAGCGCGGCACCGGGATGATCGACGAACTCGCGCCCACATCAGCTGGCGTGCGTACGGCATCGCCGGGACCAACGCGCTATCAGCGTGGATTCTTCGATCTCCGTCGATACAATCGCCTCGGACCAACATCAGCGCTGAATCTGCGCGTCGTCGTTGGCGGCTGGTTGAGCGGAGACGCGCTTCCACTCGAGCGACGTCTTTCAATCGATGGGCCAGGGACAGTGCCGGGATTCGACTTTCGCGCGTCGGGTGGAACCGATGTGGGCACGTGCGGAGCGGGGCCAACGCTGTCCGGACGTCCTGCACAATGCGATCGCATCTCGCTCGCACAACTCGAATATCGCAGTGATATCCGCTTGTCATTCAGTGATGGAGTACCCGGCGCGCGCCGCACTCGGTTCCGCGCGGACGGCGCGTGGGTCTTCTTCGCCGATGCGGGACGTGGATGGCTCGTCAACGCGCCGGGAAGCGCGTTGAACTTCGGGCGCACAGAATTTCCACCACTCTCATCGTATCGAACGGACATTGGCGGCGGGCTCGATTTCGATCAGTTCGGGATCTATCTGGCGAAAGCTCTTTCGGAGCCGAAAGAGCAGCTCAACGTTTTTCTTCGCGTCCGGCACCGTTTCTAGCACATGACGCAGCCTGGACGCGCCTTCGCGCTCCTGCTCGGCGTGTCGCTTCTCGTTGCGTCGCCACTGGCGGCACAGCGACGGCCAACGCTCGACGTCACTCCGCCCGTAAGCGGAGCCAGTGGCGCGACCGTCGTCGCGGCGAATCTCTTTGCCGAGGCGAACATCCGGGACCTGGTGCGTAGTGGCTTTCCCGCGTCGCTGCACTTTCGCCTGGAGTTGTGGCGCTCCGGCGGTTTTTTCGACGATCTCGAAGGCCGCCTTGAGTGGGACCTGATCGTCCAGTACGACCCGTCTGCGCAGCGCTATCGTGTGGTGCGCCGGCAAGCAGGACAGCACGAGGATCTCGGAAGCTTTGCCACGCTCTCAACGGCGCAAACAGTGTTGGAGCGTCCTTCGCGGACCACACTCAACCCGGATCAAGCGGGCGCGCGGTATTACTACACACTCGCGATGGACATCGAGGCGTTGTCAGTCAGCGATCTCGATCAACTCGAGCGATGGCTGCGCGGCGCCAGGAGTGGAACCGCCGCATCGGCTGTCGGGAACGGCGTGCGAACGCTGATGCTCAGAATGCTGGGCGGAGAAAAGCGCCATTACACAGCGAGGAGCGTGGCCTTCATCGCCGAGAAGTCGTAGCAGAGGTGCAGGTCCTTCGACTCGCTTCGCTCGCTCAGGATGACAACTGAGTGCAAGGTCCTTCGACTCACTTCGCTCGCTCAGGATGACAAATTCGGACTCGCTTCGCTCGCTCCGGCCCACACGCGCCAATAAAAAAGGCAGCTACTCGGCTGCCTCCGCTACCACAACACCACGGCTTGCGTGCGCTTGCGCGAGAGGATGCACTCGATGCTCCAGCGCCTCCAGTTGATGGAGAATCGCGTCACCGTAAAATGTCCTGATGTACTTCGCCTGCGTCTGCGTGAGCCGGCGAATTGCCCAGGACAAATGCACGAAATGCGGCTCGACGGGATGCGTGAGCGGATGCATTCCGATTTCCTGCGGCAGGCGGTTACCCTTGCGCGTGTTGCACGGCGAACACGCGGTGACCACGTTGCCCCAGTCATTCTTGCCGCCGCGCGAGATGGGGATAACGTGGTCGCGCGTCAGCGCCTCGCGCGGACGAAGCTCAATCGCAGCTCGACCACAGTACTGGCAACGATAGTGATCGCGTGCGAACAGGAATGTGTTCGTGACCTGCCGACGAAAGCGTCGCGGCACGTGAATGAACTTCGTGAGCCGAATAACGGCAGGGCGAGGCATCGTCAGCCGCTCGGAACGGACCACGCGGTCCATTTCGGCCTCGACGATTTCGGCCTTGCCATCGATGACGAGTCGGAGCGCCCGACGCATGGGAACCATGGTCAGGGGCTCGAACGACGCGTTTAGTGCCAGGCACCCGACGATCAAAACGTCCCTCCGGCGCAGTCTAACTCTTTGAAGCTATGGCTGTGGCAGAGCGCGAACAAGAGACCGCTTTAACCAACGAGCCACTCCTGCAAGAGATCAGCGCAGCCTTGGACACGACGTGGAAGGTCGGCATCCACCTGAACGAGATGGCCATCACGCACCAGAACGCGCCCCGCCACCGCGACAAACTCCGCCGGGAGGCCAGCCAACGAATACAGCGCGGCTGCGACTGGATCGTGCACCGGCATTCGATGCGGAGGTATCGCGAACGCTGCGAGATCCGCGGATTTCCCCACTTCCAGCGTTCCGATCTCAGCCCCTAATCCGAGCGCCAATGCGCCTCCGATCGTCGCGAGCTCAAGCGCACGTTCGGCCGCAAGCGCATCGTGCCGCGCCTCGCGCGCCGTGGCCAGGAGCGTGGCGAGACGCGCTTCATCGAGGAGATCCATGCGATCGTTGCTCGCCACCGAGTCCGTGCCGACGCCGACACGAATTCCCGCTGCGAGCAATGCCACCAACGGTGCAATGCCATGACCGAGCTTCGCGTTTGACGCAGGACAGTGTGCAACCGAGCAGTCGTGGCGCGCGATGGCAGCGATGTCGTCAGCATCCACGCGAACGCAGTGGATGAGTAGTGTCCTCTCGCTCAGGACGCCGAGCGATTCGAGGAGGGCGATTGGTGTACGGGCGCGAGATGTGACGCCGATTCCTCGTGCACTCAATGCCGTGGCAAACTCACCGACGCCCTCTTCCACCAATGCGCTCTCGGCCTCGCTCTCCGCGATGTGCACGGCGATGGGAAGCGCTCGTTCTCGCGCGAGCGATGCTGTCGCGCTAAACAGCGAGTCTGACACCGTGTACGGCGCATGCGGTGAGACACCAACCTGCACCAGGGGTGTTGCGCGCGCGAGCATCTCGTCGACCCTGACAGTCAGCGCGGCGATCGCCTCTACGCACTGCGCCGGGTCGGGACCGAACACCTCGCGATAGCAGATGCCGCGTACTCCGCGCTCAAGCATCGCATCGAATCCGGCGCCGGTGTCTCCCGTATCGGCGAATGTCGTGATGCCGTGTGTCAGCCCTTCGTCAACGCCGAGACGTGCCGCATCGAGTAGCATCTCGGTTGTGAGCACAGCTCGGCGCGCCGACGTCAGGCGAATGATCCATTCACGGAAACCGAGCCCGTCGAGAAAGCCGCGCATCATGGTCAACTCGAGATGACAGTGCGCATTCACGAGGCCCGGCAGGAGGATCGCGTCGCCCAGATCCACGTCGTCACCGCCAGCGGGCGCGTGTGCTCGCGGCCCCACGTGCGCAATGCGTCCCTCGTGCACCACCACCGTTCCGTTGCGCACTGGTGGCGACGCGATTGGCAGCACCCAGCTCGCGTGATAACGCGTCATGCCGCGAAGGCACCGGTCCGAGATCCATGACGCACGGGATTGTACAGCGAGTCGTCGGCGACACCCACCGCTCTCGCGAGCGCGAGCGGCGCAACGATTTTCGCGACCTGGTCGCGCGCATGACCGTCTGAGCCGAGCGAGAGTCGAACGCCGGCGTTCGCGGCGCGGCGGACCAAGCGCTCATGTGGCGGGTAACGCGCTGAGATTTCGAATGCCTGCCCGCCGGCAAGGAGGGCCTGCACTGCGCGCTCTTCGAGTGCCTCGCTCCAGAGCTCATGCGGATCGATGGTGCGCATCGGCGGCGGAACGAGCGTCGGGTGTGCCAGCACGTCGACTGGCATGTCGCGCGCGAACGCCTCGAGCGACGCCACATGCGCTTCCATGTAGATGCCGGGAGTGAGCTCCGGCGGCAGCACGTGCAGGAACGCGCGGAACCATGAACCGTTCAACAGGCGAATCGAATGCAGTGATCCGATGCGGTGGGTAAAGCGCTTGACGATGTGTGGTGGCAACTCACGCCACAGTGTATCGTGCCAGCAGAACTCGCCGCCGCGGAGCACGTCGTATGTATCCAGGTCATCGAGATATGATTCGACCGCTGCGACAGAGTCGACCGTCGTGGGTGCGTCTCGCGAGATGTGATCGCTCACACTGACGCGAACCCCGAGTGCAGCGCCACGCGCGACCACTTCGGCCACGCTCATCTTTCCGTCGGAGTGGGTTGAATGAGCGTGGCAGTCGGTGGGCATCCAGCTCATTGGCGCGGTGGGATCTTGATGGAGTTGGTGTCGCGCGGAACACGCGTGGTATCTCGCGTCGGGATGCGCGTTGATGGGCGCGGCACCGGCGTGGCACCGGGGACGATCATCGCACCTGGCGTAACGCGCGTTGGTCGCGAGAAGACCGTGGAATCGGGTATCCGAGGGCGCGTGGTATCTGGAGTCGGTGCGCGACGTATTGGCGTAGATCCAGCTGGTGGGAATCCGAACGACGTGTCGATCCGAGATACTCCCGCCGAGTCGAGCGGAGTTCCGTAGCCAGCAGGAATGCACGGCTGCGTGGGATCCGTGCCCGCGACAAAGTACTCGGGCACACTGCCGGAACACCCCGGACCCGCCAACAGTCCTGTTGCTGGGTCGATGTCCCGAACCACGATGCCGTCGGGACGCGGCCAGTCGGGCGGCGCAGGTTTGCGGCGATAGACTTCGCGCATGAATGCAGTCCACGCGGGTGCAGCGAGCGCGCCGCCCTGCGCATTGCCCTTGATCTTCGCAGGGCGATCGAGACCCATCCACACGCCGGCAACGAGGTCAGACGTGTAGCCAATGAACCAGACGTCGGCGCCATCGTTTGTCGTGCCGGTCTTTCCGCCGGCAGGAAAGCTGAACTGACTGCCTACGGAGCCAGCGGCCGTTCCTCGACGCACCACGTCCTTCATCATGCTCACCATCAACCACGCTTCTTCCGGTGACATCACAGGCGCGCGATTGCTCTCGGGCTCCCAGAGAATGTCGCCCTTGGCGTTCTCGACGCGGACGATAGGCAACGGGCTCGCGCGAGTGCCGAGTGTGGCGAAGGCCGAGTATGCGGCCACCATCTCGATTGGATAAACGTCCGCCGCGCCGATGTTGATGGAGGGATACGGTGGAATTGGCGTCGTGATGCCGAACTTGCGCGCCATGTCGATGACGCTCTGTGTGCCGAGCTCCATGCCGACCTTGATCGCGATGATGTTGCGCGACTGATAGAGTCCGCGCCGCATCGGCATCGGGCCTTCGAACTTTCCGTCGTAGTTCTGCGGTGTCCAGTTCGATCCATTCCCTTGCGGCACCGTCACCGGCGAGTCGTCGACCATGTAAGACGGCGGACGTCCGTTCTGGACCGCGTCGGCATAGACAATGGGCTTGAACGTGGATCCTGGCTGTCGCAGCGCCTGCGTGGCGCGATTGAACTTGGAGTCGTCAAAGTCACGTCCGCCCACGAGTGCGCGGATGGCGCCGGTGCGCGGATCCATCGCGATGAATGCCCCTTGGAGATATGGAGAGTTCGCCGCTGCCGCTTCTCCGACGCGCTCCGATGCGCGCGACAGGTACGACTCGAATGACGGGTGGTTGTAGGCGCCGAACGTCCCCGACTCGATCTTCTTCAGTTGATTCTCGAGAGCGCGCTCCGCCGCGGATTGCAAATCGACATCGAGCGTGGTGAAGACCTTGAGCCCTTGCTCGTAAAGCTTCTGGCCGAATTGCGTTTCAAGCTGCTGGCGAACCAGTTCGACGAAGTAGGGCGCGACATCACCGGCTTCTGACTTGCGTGCGAGTTGAAGCGGATAGGCGCTTGCCAAACTGGCGTCGGCGTCACTGATGACGCCCTCGGTGCGCATGACTTCAAGCACAGTATTGCGTCGCTGGATTGCGCGATCCGGAAAGCGACGAGGATTGTAGCGCTCTGGCGCCTTCGGCAAACCGGCGAGCGTGGCGGCTTCCGCGAGATTCAAGTCCTTGGCCGACTTGCCGAAGTAGCGCTGCGCTGCCGTCTCGATGCCGAACGAACCATTGCCGAGCGAGATCTGATTGAGGTAGAGCTCGAGGATCTTGTCCTTCGAGTATTTCGCCTCGATCGCACGCGCGACCTTGATTTCCTTCAGTTTTCGAACGGGCGACTTGTCACGCGAGAGACGTTCGGGAAAAATGTTGCGCGCGAGCTGCATGGTGATCGTCGAGAACCCTTCGGCAAAGCTTCGACGCTTCAAGTCCGTGTACACCGCACGAGGAACCGAGTAAAAGTCAACGCCGCTGTGTTTATAGAAGCGATGGTCCTCGGTCATGACGAACGCGTTCTTGAGCGTCGGCGAGATCTGCTCGATCTTGAGGAGGGTCCTTCGTTCGAGACCCAACTCGGCGATGAATCGCCCATCTGCCGCGTACAGCTTGGACGTCTGTCGCGGCTGGTATTGGTCGAGCACTTCGACCGACGGACAGGCGCCAGCTCGACAGACGAGCGCCCACGCCGAGTAACCAAGGCCCAATACGAAGGCGATGGCGAAGGCGAGCGTCACGCCGAGTCCGCGCGAAAGCTGGGGGTGTCGGCGACGAAAATTCTTCGAGAACGGTAAGTCCATCGGCCGTCGAAAGAGAGCGGAGGACCAGGTGACGGACGCCACGCCGGACCGAGCTCGGGAAGGTTAACGCGCGGCGATGGCTGGCACCAACGCGCCGTCGCCTGACAATCATCCTCTCCGCAGTCTATTTTTGTGCCATGCAGACGACAGGAGTGCTCGAGGAGCTCGAGTGGAGAGGGCTTGTGTATCAATACACCGATGGCGTCCCTGAGGCGCTGGCGAAGGGCGGCACATCGGCATACATCGGATTCGATCCCACCGGAAGCAGCCTCCACGTTGGAAGCCTGCTTGTCATCATGATTCTTGTGCACCTGCAGCGGCACGGTCACAAGCCCGTTGCCCTCGTTGGCGGCGGAACAGGGATGATCGGTGATCCGAGCGGCAAGACCGTCGAGCGTCAGCTACTCACTCCCGAACACGTTGCGGCGAACTCGGCAGCGATCCGCGCGCAGCTCGAGCGCTTTCTCGATTTTACCGGTCCCAGTGCCGCGCGCATGCGAGACAATGCGGTGTGGCTCTCGCCGTTGCTGATGGTGGAGTTCCTCCGCGATACGGGGAAGCACTTCACTGTGAACTACATGTTGCAGAAGGACTCGGTGCGGTCTCGCATGGATGCGGGAATTTCGTTCACCGAGTTCGCGTACATGTTGCTGCAATCGTACGACTTCCTCGAGTTGCGTCGTCGCGACGGTGTCACGCTCCAGCTGGGCGGCAGCGATCAGTGGGGCAACATCACCGCTGGCATCGAACTGATCCGGCGAGTGGATGGTGCAGAGGCGCACGGACTGACGGTGCCGCTTGTAACGAGTTCGTCGGGGACGAAGTTCGGCAAGACGGAAGCAGGTGCCGTGTGGCTCGACGCCGATCGGACGTCGCCGTATGCTTTCTATCAATTCTGGCTTGGCACCGAGGACCGCGACGCCGGACGCTATCTCCGGTATTTCACGCTGCTCGATCGCGCGGAGATTGAGGTGCTCGACGCGGCAGTCACGTCCGCGCCTGAACAGCGCGTCGCGCAGCGCTCGTTGGCGCGCGACGTCACGCGTCGCGTGCATGGCGAAGCGGCCGTACTCGCTGCCGAACAGGTGTCGTCGTTCTTCTTTGGCGGACTGGATCCCCGCGAGCTCACGGAGGATGCCTTTCGTCTTCTGCGTGCCGAGGCGCCATTTACGGAAGTGGAGGCGACGTCAATCGCAAGCGAGACCGACGCCTCCAGCTACGACGTGCTGAAGCTTCTGACCGTATCTGGCCTTGCCGCGTCGAATGGCGCCGCGAAGCGTTTGCTCGAGCAGGGCGGGGTGTCGGTCAACAAGCAGAAGGTGACGGCTTCCGAACGACACGTCGCGCAGGCTGACACCATGCTGCGCGGACGGCACATCGTCGTCGGGAAAGGCAAGCGGGACTTTGCGCTACTTCAGGTGAAGTAACTCAGCCTTCCAGCGCGAGGAGTGTTCGTGCGAGATCCTCCTCCGTGGTGTAGCAGTGCGGCGCGAGACGGATCGTTCCCTCGCGCACAGAATGAATCACGCCGGCAACTTCGAGTCGCGCACTTGCCGCGGTTGCGTCGGCGGGACGGATGGACGCAATGCCTCCGTGATATTCGTGCGACGTTACGAGTGGAATTCCTCGCGCGAGCGCGCCATCGAGCAAGCGATGCGCGCTCGCGTGGATATGCGACGACACCTCGCCCGCACCCAGTTCGCGTAGTAACTCGAGACTCGCAGCCATGCCGGCAAAGTCCTGGTACGCTAGCGTCACTTGCTCGAATCTGCGCGCGTTGTCGCGCCAGGTGAGATCGTAGTCGACGAGCCGCGAAAAGTCGTCTGAATAACGAACGCCCATCCAGCTCACTGGCTGCGGCGTAACCGAATCCAAAACGGCTCGCCGTACATAGGTAAAGCCGGTTCCCCACGGAGACAGCAGCCATTTCTGCCCGCCGCAGGCGATAATGTCGACGTGCGTTCTGGACACGTCCATCGTGAGGCCGCCGAGCCCCTGTATCGCGTCGACAATGAAGTAGATGTCGCGCGCAAGACAGGCTGCACCGAGACGATCGAGATTTGCGCGGGCGCCAGACGAGAAGCCCACCCAGGATATCGATAACGCGCGAACGTTCGGCCGATCGAGCGCAGCGAGTAACGCCTCTTCGTCGAGGACGCCGTCACGTAGCGGCACGACGTGAAGTGCGTATCCTCGAGACTTGGCCGCCGCGAGCCACGGATACATGTTCGCGGGAAACTCGCCGTCGGGCACGACGACTTCGTCGCCGGGACCGAGCGGAAGTCCCCATGCCGCGAGATTGATCCCGGCGCCCGTGTTGGTTGCGAGGGCAATCTCCCCTGTGGTCGCACCGATCAATTGCGCAAGCAGTACTCGGCAACGGTCGAGCGTGCCGAACTGGTCGTCGAAATCGACGAGATGCGGCGCGGCGCGGCGGCGAACAAAGTCAATCTGCGCGTCGACGGACCGGCGCGGAGAAGGACCGGTGCTCGCTGCGTTCATGTACGTGGACCCGCCGGCGTTCATCCACGCGAATTCTTCGCGTCGCAGTTGTTCGGTGTCGATCGTCATTGGATTTGTCGTCCTGAGCGAATGCGAAGGACCTGCACCTACAAACTAGGTTGCTGCACGCGCGTTTCGAGATTGTGAGCGCCGCGTAGAGATCGCAAGGGATTCGATTGACGCAGCGTGTCCTCCGCCCCGCGGCGCGCCGTAGAACTGTGTCTACCAAGGAGCAATCCATGGGCATCCGCCACATCGCGCACATCCGCCTTGGAGTCGTTGACGTGTTGTGGGTGATGCGGTGCAACGGACTTAACGCGGATTCACTCGGATGTGGCGGCTCGACGCGGATCCTCGGCGACGGCTCCACCGTCTGCGCGCCACAGTGCAGCGCGCGTTCGATCGCGTGACCGAGAAAGTACCTCGGGATCTGTGACGGCAGGATAGCGGCGCCGAGGATCCCGACACGAGCGTTCGCTCGTGCGGGATGACACTGTGGCGTTGCGGTCACCGGTTGAACTCACCGTACCTTCGCTGCGCTCAGGGCGACAGCTTGCTCTTGGCGGCGTGGCGCGGATCGAGCGCGTCGCGCAATGCGTCGCCCAGCAGGTTGAAGCCGAGCACCGCCGCGCCGATCGCCAGGCCCGGAGCAACAGAGGTCCACGGCGCGTTGCGCAGCTGATTGAGATCGCGGCCATCCGCGATCATCGATCCCCAACTCGGCGTCGGCGGCTGCACACCAAGTCCGAGGAACGAGAGCGCGGACTCGGCCATGATCGCGGCGGCGACTCCGAGCGTGACAGCGATGAGCACGGGCGCAATGACGCTTGGCAGTACGTGTTGCAGCACGACGCGCGTGTCGCGCGCACCGAGCGCCTTGGACGCTTGCACGAACTCGAGCTGCCGTACGACGAGCACCTGCCCGCGAACGAGGCGAGCCATGCCCGCCCAGCCCACGATCCCAATGGTAAGAAAGACGACGCCAAGGGATGGCTGCAGCGCAGCCGCCATGGCGATGAGCAAGAGCAGTGTTGGGAAGGCGAGCGTCACATCGGCAAGACGCATCACAAGCTCGTCGATCCATCCGCCGTAATAGCCCGCGACCAGGCCCAACGTGAGGCCGATGAGCAACGCGATCGCTTGTGAGACGATGCCCGCCGTGAGCGACACGCGCGCACCGAACACCAGGCGCGCCCAGACGTCGCGCCCTTGAATGTCCGTGCCAAGCCAGTGCGTGGCAGACGGACCTTGGAGCTGATTCACGAGATCGATGCGGAGCGGATCGTGCCGTGACACGAGCGGTGCGAGCACCGCCAACACCACGATGAGCACAATGACACCTACGCCGAACCAGGCGCGTGCGTCGCCACGCAGCGCACGCGATGCGCGTTCGTTCATGACGGGTCTCCTAATTCGGGTGGCGTTCCCGGCCGCTGATGCTTCCAGCGGCGATGCTGCCAGAAATATTGCTCGGGGTATTTTCGAACCCAGC
>JBDTXZ010000016.1:0-15437 GCA_040005935.1 bacterium
TCGGGCCGCCGCCCATCTTGTGCTCGCCGATCTCCTTCTTCTCGATGTTCGGATGGTCCGTGGCGAAGGTGACGTCGACAACGATGGCAACCTGCGGGTTGATACAGTGCGCGCACACCAATGCGCCACCGCCATGCCACGCGATCTCTTCCTGTGTGGTCGCGGCGGCGACGACTCGTGCGGCGCCCGGATTTGCCGCGTAGCGCCTGAGCGCCTCGAGCACGATGAACGCACCAATTCGATCGTCGATGGAGCGCGAGACGATGCGGCCGTTCGGAAAATCCATCGTTCGGGAATCGATCACGCCGGGATCGCCCACGCTCAAGCGCGCTTCGGCCTCGTCGCGCTTCGCCGCCCCTATGTCCACCCAGAGGTCCGAGAACTTGCTGGCGTGCTCGCGGTCTTCCGTCTTCATCAGATGGATGGGTTTCTTGCCAACCACGCCAATGACGTCCCCGTCGTTCCCGAGGAAGCGAATGCGTTGGCCGACGAGTACCTGCGGATCCCACCCCCCGATGGGCGCGATGTAGATGTAGCCGTCGTCGTCGATGTACTGAACGATGACGCCGATCTCATCGATATGACCGTCCAGCATGATGGTAGGGTGTCCGCTGGGATTCACCTCGGCCATGCTATTGCCGGCGACGTCGACGGTCACCTTTGCAAACGCTTCGGCTTCGGTGCGCCATACGCGCGCCGCGGCAGTCTCGAAGCCGGACGGCGCCGGCGCGTCGAGGAGACGCTTCAGGAAGCTGAGCGAAGACGGGCTTATCATCGATGAAGACGGGCTGGGGTAGGGTCGAATGCTAGCCCGCGCCCTCCCATCGTGGAAGTGCAAACGACGGTCTGACGGAGCACTTTCACTCCAGGTCGCGAAGGGATCTTAGCTTTAGGCGTGGCTTCGTGTTCGCCCACTCCCGCGAGGATAGCGCGATGAAGCTTTCGTCCGCCGAAGGTCGCTGGGTCGTCGCGGGCGCTGTGCTCGGATCGGGCGCCGTGTTCCTCGAGGGCTCCGTCGTCAACGTCGCGCTGCCCTCCATCGCGCGCGACCTGCACCTCGGAATCGCCGGCCTTCAGTGGGTGATGAACGCGTATCTCCTCACGCTGAGCGCACTCATGTTGCTCGGTGGCGCTCTCGGCGATCGACTGCACCGGGCACGCGTGTTTTCCGTGGGAGCGTTCGGCTTCGCGGCGGCGTCAGTTGCGTGTGCCTTTGCGCCGAACGCACTCGCGCTCGTTGCGTGCCGGCTGTTGCAGGGCGTGGCCGGCGCACTGCTCGTACCGAATAGTCTTGCAATGCTCGAGCAGGGATTCGAGGGTGAGGATCGTGGTGCGGCAATTGGACAGTGGGCCGCGTGGTCCGGCATCTCGACCGCGATCGGGCCGCTTGCTGGAGGTTGGCTCGTCGAAAGCCTGTCGTGGCGATGGGTATTCGCGGCGGTGGCGCCATTCGGCATCGCCGCTGCGATCATCGCCAATCGGTACGTACACGAACTCAGTGGCGAGAAGGAGCGCGCGCCACTCGACATCATCGGTGCGGTGCTGATCACACTATCGCTCGCAGGATTGATCGGCGGCCTCACTGCTGGACCTGAGCTCGGCTTCCGCCATCCCATCGTTCTCGCGTGCCTCGCCGGCGGCATTTCGCTGCTGGTCGCGTTCCTCATGACCGAGCGCAACAGCGAAGCACCAGTCCTGCCGCTCGACGTATTTAGATCTCGCCAATTCACCAGCGCGAATGTGACGACTCTGTTCGTTTACGCAGCGTTGACGGCGCTCTTTCTCCTGCTCATGCTGCAGCTCCAGAATGTGATGGGCTACGGCGCGCTGAAGGCGGGAGCATCGCTGTTGCCGATCAACGCGTTCATGCTGATTGTGTCCCCGTTGGCGGGTCGTCTGGCCGAGCGCATCGGCGCGCGAATACCGATGGTGCTCGGTGCAACTATCGCCGCGGTGGGCATGGTGCTCTTCGCGCGCGCTCAGCCAGGCGCGAGCTATGTCACGAGCGTTCTGCCAGCCGTCTGCGTGTTTGGAATTGGCCTCTCCGTTTTCGTTGCGCCGCTCACGGCAGCAGTGCTTGCGGCGGTGCCACCAGATCGTGTGGGCGTTGCGTCGGCGGTGAACAACGCGGTGTCGCGACTTGCCGGTCTCCTGGCGACAGCAATCGTGCCGTATGCCGCAGGGATCTCCGGGGCGTCGGCACTGGCCGCGAGCACGGTGAGTCGCGGATTCGTGCGCGGAATGTGGATCAGCGCGGGACTGTGCATCGCTGGTGCGCTTACGTCATGGCTGACCATCAGCGGAACGCGCCGCGATTTGTCGTCCTGAAAAGAGCGACGAACCTGCATTCGCCGTTGCGCTGCGCGATCAACGCTCTCGTGATATGTCATCCCGCATGAGCGGAGCGAATGTCGGGATCTACCCTTCGTCCAACCTCGGCCTGTGTCGCGGATCATACGGTAGATCCCGACACTCGCTCGCTGCGCTCGTTCCTGCGGGATGACAGAGGTGGATACAGCCGCCCCTTCGCCGCGCTCAGGACGACAGAATACGCGCGTAGTGCATGGGCGGCGCATCGAACAATGATGGGGCGAAAATCGCCGCCAGCACTTCGATGGCGTCGGCAAGTCGCGGCCCCGCGCGCGAGGTCAGCGCATTGCCATCGATCGCCCACGCTTTCATTTCGCTCGCCCACGCCCATTCGTCCTGATCGAGCAGGGCACGGGCTTCGCGTGCCGAGCGCTCGACGTCGAATCCGCAGGGCGCGAAGATGAGGACGTCTGGGTTCGCGTCGCGCACACGGTCGATCGCGACGCGCACCGAGTGCTCGCCCGCACTCGCGAGCACATCGACGCCGCCTGCTCGACGCACAAGCTCTGGCGTCCAATGCCCCGCAGCGAATAATGGATCGAGCCATTCGATTACAGCGACGCGTGGGCGAGGTGCGCGCGCCGCCTTGAGCGTCTGGTGCACAAGCCGAATTCTCTCATCCAGTGACACGAGCAAATCGTTCGCATGCGTTGAGCGGCCAATCACTGCGCCCACATGCCGGATATCGCTCCAAACTTCATCGAGCGTCGTCGCGACGAGCGGGACGATCATTGGCGCGGGCGCCACGAGGTGCGCAATGTCGCGCACGTCGCCTTCACTCACGGCGCAGACGTCGCACAATGTCTGTGTAAGAATCACCGTGGGTGCGAGACGTACGACGTCATTCGCGTCGAGCATGAACACCGGACGCCCCGACTCATACAACGCACGCACCGCAGCGTCGATGTCGGCCGAAGTTGCGTCGCGATCGACGGTGCTCGCAGTAACACGCGGGAGATTGACGACCTCAATCGGGTAGTCGCACTCATGCGAGATCGCGACGAGTAGATCCGTTGCGCCCAGGGCAGCGACGATTTCCGTTGCGGCCGGAAGGAGTGAGATGACGCGCGCAGCGCTGGGCATTGATGGCTCAAGCGAAAGGCAGATCCTTCGACTCGCTTCGCTCGCTCAGGATGACAAACGCTACTCGACACGGCGCACGGGGAACACCACGAACGTCACGACCAACACCACCAGGCCAGCAAGATACCACCGCGCGTCTTCCGTAAAGCCGTAGTAGATGATCCCAAACCAGGCCAGCATCTGGCCGAACAGCCACGCGATGAGGCTGTCGGGAATGCCCATCGCTTCGCGACGCTTCCGCGCAGTTGCACTGCGCCAGAAGCGAATGTCGAGCAGCTGCACCAGCGCGTACAGCCACGTCATGATCCCGACAATCCGCAGCTTCCGCACGAACGCGCCGGGATTGGGCGCCGCAGCACCTAACGAGTGCCAGATCCACACGGTGAGCCCAAAAAACAGAGTGAGGCCGAGTAGCACGCCGCGGACCTGCGTCTGCCGCTCCGGCGTCAGCCATCCGTAGCGCACGGACGAGCCCGACGCACCAGACTCTACATCAGCCGCCCGTCGATCGAAAACCATGCGCACCTCGCCACAGTCCTTGGCCAGTGCGTACGAATCAGGGCACCGCCGCCCGTTCGTATACCGGCTTGCCCCCAATATACGTCGCGACAACCGCAGTGCCGAGGATATCCCGCTCCGCCACGGTCATGATGTCGCGGTCGAGCACGACGAAATCCGCGAGCTTTCCCGGCGTGAGCGAACCCATCGTCGCCTCCTGAAAACCGGCGAAGGCGGGCCAGATGGTCATGCTCTTCAACGCTTCGTCACGCGTCATCTTCTGCTCCGGCATCCAACCGGCGGCTGGCCAGTTCTCGGCATCCTGCCGCGCTACGGCGCTATGAAAGCTCAACAGGGGATTCACCGCCTCGACTGGAAAGTCGCTGCCATTCGGGACGACGATTCCTGTGTTGAGTAGCGAACGCCATGCATACGCGCCGGCCAAACGACCGACTCCAAGGCGCGTGCCGGCCCAGTACATGTCGCTCGTCTGATGCACCGCCTGCATGGACGGAATGACACCGAGCTCGGCAAACCGCGGAATGTCGTCATGGTTGATGATCTGCGCGTGCTCGATACGAAAGCGGTGATCGGCGGTCGGGACCTTCGCCAGCGCGGCCGCGTATGCGTCGAGCACCAGACGATTGCCGCGATCGCCAATGGCGTGCGTCGCCACCTGAAATCCGGCCCGCAACGCGCGCGTGGCCACATCCTGAATGTGTGCTGGTGCCGAGAGGAGCAGTCCGTTGTTCCTGGGGTCGTCGCTGTACGGCTCGAGCAGCGCAGCGCCGCGCGAGCCAAGTGCCCCGTCGGCGTAAAGCTTGATGGAACGAATCCACAGATGGTTGTCATAGAGACCGCTCTGCGGACCGCGGGCGAGGTAGTGCGCGACTGCTGCGGAGTCGTCGCCAATCATCACGTTGAGGCGGAAGGGGATCTCACCCGCCTTGGCCATTTCCTCCATGAGGTCGATGGTGGCGCGCGACTCGCCCGCGTCGTGCACGCCCACGAGACCCCAACGCTGCGACTCCGCGATCGCTGACCGAATCTCCGCGCGCGTCTGTTCGCGGGTCTCATCCGGAATGGCGTGCTCCACGAGCTCCTTCGCGTTGTCGACGAACACGCCCGTGGGATCGCCCGACGCGGTGCGCTCGATGCGCCCGCCGCTGGGATCCTTCGTTGCGGCACCGACGTTCGCCGCGCGCATCGCGACGGCATTCGCGAGTCCCGCGTGACCATCCACGCGCGTGAGGTACACCGGGTTGTTTGGTAACGCGCGCGTCAACGCGTCGTGCGTCGGGAAACGCGTATCGCCCCACTGATTCTGGTCCCATCCGCGACCGACAATCCATTGTCCCGCCGGAACGCCCTTCGCCCTGGCGACGACGCGCGCGATCACCTCGTCGTACGACTTGGCGCCATAGAGGGCTACGCTGCGCAGCGATTGGCCAAGTCCGAGCAGATGCGCGTGGGCGTCCACCATTCCCGGGATGACGGTGCGTCCGCCCGCGTCGACAACGCGTGTTGCCGACCCCTTGAGTGCCATCGCCTCGCGCAGGGAGCCAGTGAAGGCAATCCGGCCATCGCGCACGGCCATCGCGGTAACGACGGGACGCGAGTCGTCGACCGTGTAGATGCGAGCGTTGGTGACGATGAGGTCGGCGGGGCGTGCCTGCGCGTGAAGTGAAGCGCTGGCAACCAAGGCAATAAACAGGGGACGCAGCATTGCTCGGCGGTGCGGGGAAAGTATGCTCGACGCTCAGTCGCATCGATTCACCAAGGTATCGCATACCGTCTTTGCGTCCAACTCAACGGCAAGCCAGCGTGCGCTCGGGGAGGATCGTGTACCTCTCCATGCGCGACGCGAGCGGCGTGCACCTGGCGCGCGTGCAATTGTGTTGATGTCACCCTGAGCGAGCAAAGCGAGTCGAAGGATCTGCGCCTTCGCAGTGCTCAGGGCAGCGGCGTCATGCCCCGGGCAAGCGAGTCCAGATTACGATCACTCCGCACGTCCTCTGGCCAACATTGAATGTCCTGGGCGCGAACTGAGGCGGAATTGTCGAGGCACCAGCGTACAGTTCCACGGCCTCCACATCACCGGGAGGAAATTCATCCGATGTCGCATTCTCGAGTCGCATGCCGTCCACCCAATACTGCGGTGGGCAATCGCCACGAACGCCGGCGCTGCGCGAGAAGCGCACGGACTTGCGCCCATTGTTCATGACGACGGACACGCCCGGCGTAGATCGGACGATGTCCGTAAAGTCGTACGGCTGCTTTTCGACGATCTCGTCGCGCGTTACGTAATGGCCAAATCCATGCGACTTGCGCTCCCAGAAACCCGACAGCAATCGCTTCGACCGCGTCATCCGCTCCTCTTCCACATTCACGCCGGCGAGCTCGGTAGCCACCTGCGACAGCGACACAATGAGGGAATCGACCTGACCGGATTTGAGCTGCAGCTCGAACGTGGTGGGTTCATAACCCATACGGCGCACGGTCACTTTCGCCGCGCCCGGGGATACGCCCTGAATGCGAAACCCGCCGTTGTCGCCGGTATGCGTGTAGAGATCCGAGCCTCTGAGCCAAACCTCCACCCCGGGCACTGGACGCCCCGCTGAATCACGCACGACACCGACAAGCGTCGTTGTCGGCGCCTGCGCAATGAGCGGAGCGGACATGCCCATCGTCGCTCCCGCCAAGAGCAGGTGACCAGCGCGCAGCAACCTGAGTTTGGCCATCGGTTCCTCTCTCCGGCGAAGTGGTGGGGCGCCGGTAGGTGTGCGTTAGCCTTCGGTAGAACGCATGCGTCGCCCCACCAGGTAGAGTGGAACGGCCAATAGCACGACGTAGGCAATGACCGATACGATCTCGTTCGTCGCCATTGCGCCTACCGCCTTGCTGAGATCGAACTTTTCGTCGACGTGCTTCGCGGCGAGGCCGGCAAGGACAACGCCCATGATGGCCCCGCCCGCGATCAACCCCGATGAAAAGAGGACTCCGGGACCTGAGTCTGCGTCAACTCCCGATCGTTCGGCGGGAGTCATGCGGCGATCCACCAACCACCGGATTACCCCGCCCAGAAACATTGCCGCAGACGTCGAAATGGGGAGATAAACCCCGACGGCAACCGGAAGTGATGGGATACCAAGCACTTCCATCGCGATCGCCAAAAAGGCGCCCACAAGGATGAGCCCCCAAGGCAGCTTCTGCGTCAGGATGCCGTCCACCACCAGCGCCATGATTTGCGCCTTGGGCGAATCGAGCTTCTCCACCACGTGACCGTCGTAGTTCTTCGGCTCGTGCCCGCCAACGCCCGGATCGACGACGTATTTGATCGCCCCGGCATCATCCACGAGGTACTTGCCCGCAATCGCATTGCCCGTCACCTCGAACAACCGCCCAACGCGATAGCTCGGCGCAGTCGGCGCTTCTGCTGCGTTTACCAGATGGCCATTGGCGAGTGCGAACCGCTTGTCCTGCTCGATAACGGAGACCTGTACGCCCGGATAGTCTCGTGCGACGATCGTCGTTTTCGCTTCGTTCAGGAACTGGATGATGCCGCCGACGAGCAGCGCGCTCGCCGTGACGCCGATAAGCAAACCGATCTGCTGATACCGCGGCGTGGCCCCCACCAGATAACCGGTCTTCAAGTCCTGCGATGTCGCACCGGCAGTAGACGCGGCGACGCACACCACACCGCCGATCGACAACGCGAGCACACGATGCTCGATACCAACCCAACCCGCGGCGAGGAACATGAGCGACGTCAACAACAGGGTCGCCACGGTCATTCCTGATACAGGATTGGCCGAGCTGCCAATCTGCCCCGTTATGCGGCTTGAGACGGTAACGAAAAGGAACGCGAAGAACAGCGCCAGGATGCCGCCGAAGATGTTGATGCCGATCTGCGGCAACAACACCATTGCCGCGAGACACAACAGGGCGCCCACAATTACGACGCTCATCGGCAGGTCGCGGTCTGTGCGTGGCACGTCGTCGCCAGTTTTCACGCCGCGAAAATCACCGAGGCCCGACACGAGCGAGCTCCAGATTGTCGGCAATGTTCGCGCAAGGCTGATGAGCCCCGCCGCGGTCACCGCACCGGCGCCGATGTAATAGACGTACTTGCCGCGCACGTCCATCGCGTTCATGTCCCGAATCAACTGCGTCGCCGGAAAAATCGGCTCCGAGAGCCCCGCGCCGAACAGCTTGATCGCCGGAATGAGGACGAAGAACGAGAGCAGTCCTCCGCCGAACAGATAGCCCGCAATGCGCGGACCGATGATGTAGCCCACCCCCGTGAGCTCGGGACTGATCTCTGCCTGGATCTCCCCAAACAGCTGCACCTGCCCATTCGCCATGACCTTCGTGAACGCGTGCTTCGGCACCTCGAGGAACGTGTGCAGTCCGCCATTCAGGAACTTGTACACCGCGCCGAGTCCAAAGCCCATGAACACGGTCTTTGCCTGTTCTCCGCCGCGCTCTCCAACGATGAGCACCTGCGCGCACGCCGTGCCCTCCGGATACTTGAGGTTCGCGTGTTCCTTGACGATGAGGCTTCGTCGCAACGGAACCAGGAACAGCACGCCGAGTATTCCGCCAACCACTCCGATGGCGATGACCTTGATCCATGGCAGCTCATAGCCAAGGAGCAACAGCGCTGGCAGTGTAAACGCGATGCCCGCGGCAATTGACTCGCCAGCAGAGCCGGTCGTCTGCACGAGATTGTTCTGAAGGATCGTCGCTGGAGACGACCGCATCGCGCGCGAGATGTAGCGGAAGATCGTGATCGACAGCACCGCGATCGGAATCGATGCGCTTACGGTCAGGCTGACCTTCAGCGCGAGGTAGATGCTCGAGGCCGCGAAGACGAGGCCGAGCAGGACACCGAGCACAATGGCGCCGATGCTGAATTCTTTCGGCGCGTCAGACGGTGAGATGTAAGGAGCGAACGTCGGCTCCGGCGGTGCGACTGGCGTCGTCATACTCGGCGCTCCCTGGCGCGGATGGCGTGGAATGTCGGTCGAATATGGGTGTGGGCCTCGCCGTCGGACAGGCGAAACAGCAACGGCCTGTCGCGGATGTCGCGGAAAAAGCGCGGATACGCCAATGCAAAGAGGTCGCCTCGCGGCGACCTCTTGCACTGCTCAACTCAGCGCTGCGCGATCAGTTTTTCCGATGCGCCACGCGCTGCTGTTCGCCGACATGATGTGGCTGTGCTTGTGGCACCGCGCGCGGCGCTTCGTTTCTCGGGACGCTTTGAGCCGGGCGAGGCTGCGCTGTACGCCCAGGCCACTGATCGTCGCGGTTATCCCTGTTGCCGCGACCTGAATTTCCGTCGCTTCCAGGATTGCCGCGCGACCGATACTCACGGTTTCGGTCGTCGCTCGATGAACCGCGCCCATTGTTCTGTGCCCAAACCGTCGTGCCGCGTTCGTCTCTCTGCGGCTGATACGACGAGCCACGCTCCGTGTATCCGCTGCCGCGCACCAGGACGCCACGCGGCTCGTACCGCGTAACTTCGTAGCGGTTGTTGTAGTTGTTGTAATTGTTGTAGCCGCCGTAAGCGACATCGCGGCGCACATGCCCGCGATTCCAACCGGGATAACCGACGACGACGTTGTGCATTGGCCAATGGAATCCGGCGGTACGCCACCCCCACGGCTCATACCAGTAACCGAGCCGCACGCCGAAGCCCAGGTAGATCGCCGACGACACGAGAAAGCGTGGACGCGGCGGCGCAAACACGATCACCGGGTTGTAATAGGGAACGACGACGTATGACGGGTTCACAGGAAGAATCTCGATGCCCTGTGACTCGACCACCTGAAGCTGCGACGTCGAATTGAGGTAGCCGTACCGGCGAGCCTGCGAACGCAGCCGTTGCACCGCGTCCATCACATCGGCCGGTTGCGCGCGGAACGCGTCGCCCACTTCGGTCGTCCACGGCATCGACGTGGCCATCGTGTTCAACACAGTCGGGAAGGCGACCAGCGCCTGCACGCTCGGATCCCACGGCACCTGTTCGGCGGCCAGAGCAGCAGTGAGCTGTTCCGCGGTGCGTCCGCGGCGCGCGTCGACCCACTGCATCGCAACAGGAATTTCCGACGCATACGTCGCGGCCGAGAGAACCTGAGCGAGGAGTGGATCGGGGTAGAGCGCGATGGGGGAGACGATGCGGTCGAGCTCCGCCGAGTCGTAGATTCGCGCCGGCTGCACTTCGGTCGCCAGTGGAGGCGCGCCGACAGCAGGAAGTGGTGCGTTGACGACCTGGGCCTGGGATGCGCGCGCCGATAGACCGGTTGCGGCGAGCGCCGCGACGACCAGCAGGGCGGGTACGGTGGGCTTGCTCATGTCTCAATTCCCCACGAGAAGTGAACCAATTTCTCAAATCGCGGACGGTGTGTTTCACAAATGGAGGACACCGTATCCGCGCGTCGATTACGTAAGTCGTTACGCGGCATGGCGTCCGACAAAACCATCGCGACGGATGATATCGTCGTACCGCATGTGCAGTGCCCGCTTGAAACCTGACTCACTCGGATCGAAAGCGCGGCCAATTTGCGCGTCGGAGCATGAGCCAGCACAGTCCAATCAGGACGCCAACCGGCACGATAATGCCGAGCGACGCGATGCACCATGCGAGGACGTTGAGAACGCGCTCCCAGGCGAGGGCAATCGCCTCCACGATTTGGCCGGGCCGATCGATGAGTGCGAGTGGTTGGTGCAGCGTCACGTTGAGCGAACTGAGTGCTGCGCGGCGCTCCAGATAGCGCAGCCGTGCATCGTGGCGCTCGATTTCCTGGCGCACGCGCGCCAGCTCCTGCTCGACCGTCAGCACATCGGACAGCTTGCCCGTGCGCGTCGCGAGCAACTCGACCAACCTCGCCTCCACGCGACGCGCGTTTGCGGCGCGTGCGCCGAGATCGACGTATTCTTCGCCGACGTCGACTGCGCTGGCCGTGACGGTTTCCACCTTGCCGAGCGTGCGAAGCTCGTTGACGAAGCCGTCGAATTGCGCGGTGGGAACGCGGATCTCGAGTGAGGCGGAAGGCTGCTCGTCCTTGCCGTTGCGGATCGCGGTATTGGCGACGAAACCGCCAAACTGCGCCGCGGACTGGCGGATTTTTGACACGGCATCATCGACGTGTTTGACTTCGACGGACGCTTCGCCGTGGCGCACTAGCATTGCGCCAGCGGGGTCCGAGGCTGGGGGGAGCGGCGCGCCGACGTCGAGCGCCGGCGCGGGCTCGCTCTGTGTTGGCGCGGCAAGCGCGATGTCTCGTACTGGCGGCGTTGGGGCAGCGGCCACGGCGCCCACCATGCTCACCGCGGGGCTTTCCATGGCGTCGTTTGGCGCGGATCCCGAGAGCGCCTTCTCCGCGGGTCGGCCGGGCATGACGTCCATTGTTGCACGGCGGTTGTCTGTGGCGAATCCTGCGCTCGTGGCCGAATCGGTTGCCACGTTTCTGCGCGAATCTCGGCTGCACGCGACGAGTGCGAGGGCAATGCCGGCGACCGCGATGAGGTGACGGCGGGTGAGACGAATGTTGAGCTTTCGCATGGCGGCTCCTGGTCGTAAATCATGAATGGTGGGCGGGTCGCGTAGGGCGATCCTGTCAGGAGACGTCACTCACGCCAAAACTCACACATGTCAGCTTTTGTCCTCCGGGCCGCAGTCCTGTCATCCCGCGCGAGCGCAGCGAGTGTCGGGATCTACCATCGAGCACTGTGAGCCGGCCACGCGCGTCGCATCGAGGATCCCGCCACGAGCGGTCGCTCGTGCGGGATGACGATGCCGCGTTGCGGTCGCCGGTTGAGCTCACCCACCTCAAACTGCGCAACAGCCGGTGCTGGTCCTTCGCGGCGCTCACGACGACAGCATTGATGGCGTTCGCCGCCGGCACAGTCCGCGCTCAGCAGCCCGCCACCTCGGCGCCCATCAACGCGATGCACTACGAAGTCACGGCCGACAAAGCGGCGCTTGCGGCAGGACGCCTGCACGTCGTGACGTCATTCGACGTTGCCGATAACGCGACGGTGCTGCTGTCGCTTCCCGCGTGGACACCCGGCGCCTACGAGATCACCAACTTCGCCAAGTGGGTAAGCGGCTTCAAGGCCGTACAGGATGGTGCCGAACTGCGCTGGGACAAGCTTGACTACGACACGTGGCGTGTGCGTCCAACGAAAGGCGGACACGTATCCGTGAGCTTCGAGTTCGCGGCCGATACCCTCGACAACGCGATGGCGTGGACGCGCCCGGACTTCGCGTTTTTCAACGGAACCAACGTGTTCATGTATCCGGAGGGTCGCTCGCCGGACTTTGCGTCAACAGTGGTGATCAACACGGATCCCGCGTTTCTCGTGACGACGGGACTCATGAGCGCGGGCATGGGCCACACCTACACGGCGTCGAACTATCACGACCTCGTCGACAACCCCGTGTTCGTCGGTCGCTATGATCTCGACAGCGCAAGCATTGCGGGAAAGACCGTGCGTTACGCGACGTATCCCCGCGGAAGCGTGTCGGCGGAAGCACGTGCGACGGCGTGGGAACAGCTCAAGCGCGTAATTCCTGTCGAGGTCAACGTGTTTGGCGAGGCGCCGTGGGCCAACTACACGCTGATGCAGATTGCCGACTCATCGTCCCAAGGCTTTTCGGGGCTCGAGCATGCGAGCTCACATGTCGATATTGTGTCGCCGCAGGGCATTGGGACGGAATTCCAGCCGTCCTTGTACGCGCACGAAATCTTTCACTCATGGAACGTCAAGCGGCTGCGTCCAGCCGACATGGTGCCGTATCATTACGATCGCCCGCAGCCGACGACGTGGCTCTGGGTGAGCGAAGGTATTACCGACTATTACGCTGACCTCGCAGAGATGCGTGGAGGTGTCGTCGACGAGGCGGGATTCTTCGCGCTCACCGCGGCGAAAATTGGTGAGATTGAAACGACGATTCCTTTTGCGCTCGAAGACGCGTCACTCAATACGTGGGTGCATCCCACCGACGGCACCGAGTACAGCTACTACCCAAAGGGGTCGCTTGCTGGTTTCATGCTCGACATCAGCGTGCGTGATGCGAGCGACAACACGCGGTCGCTCGACACGATCCTGCGCGAGCTGTACGAGACCACCTACAAGAAAGGGCGCGGCTTTACGCACGATGACTTCTGGGGTGCCGTGAGCCGAGCAGCTGGTGGCAAGTCGTTCGATGAATTCGAGCAGAAGTATGTGAACGGTCGAGAACCGTATCCGTGGCCACCGATGCTGAAGACTGCGGGCATGCGATTGCTGCCGGACAGTGCGCCGCGCATTGGTGTCACCACGGGTGCCGATCCCGCTGGCGCCATTCGCGTGATCAATGTCGATTCGGGCAGTTCGGCTGCCCTTGCTGGCGTAAAGACAGGAGACGAATTGGTGAGCGTCGGTGAAGTTCTCGTGAACGATGCGGACTTCGGCCCAAAGTTCCGGCTGCGCTACGCCGGACGTCCGACAGGTTCTCCGTTGCCGATGGTTGTAAAGCGCGGTACGAAATCGCTTACGCTCACTGGCGCGCTCGTGTATTCGCCGAATGCTCCGCGCATCAGCGAAGATCCCGCAGCAACCCCGAAGGCGATTCGCATACGCAACGGAATTTTCCGTGGCATCCTTGATAAGTAACGGCACGATCCTCACTACCCCGCTCACATGTTGACCTTCATGCACGCTCGGCGCGCCGCGCTGGCGTTGGCTCTGCCCTCGTTGCTGCACGCGCAAGCCGGTGCGACGGGCGCGAACGCACAGGCCCCCACAACGATCGCTGCGAAGACCGCCGGCTTTGAGCGACGCGACGGCTTTGTCCCACTCTACCTCGACAGCAAGCAAGGGCGTCTCTACGCGGAGTTGCCGCGCGGAGCGAATCGCGCGCTGTTCTGGGTGAGTCTTGGCAGCGGATTCGGCTCGAATCCCGTCGGTCTCGATCGCGGGGCAAGCGGGGCCGATCAGGTCGTGCGATTCGATCGCGATGGCGAACGCGTCCTGATGGTGTTCGAGAACACCAACTTTCGAAGCTCGTTGGACAATCCGGCGCACAAGCGCAGTGTCGACGAGGCATTTCCGTCGAGCACGATTGCAGCGCTGCCGATTGTCGCCGAGGAGGGAGGGCGCGTCGTCGTGGACATGACGGAGATTGCGTATCGCGATTGGAACGATGTCGCGGGCGCGCTCGCCCGAGTCAATCAGGGCGCATACAGCGTCGCACGCGGCCAATCGTCGATCGATCGCGCGCACACGAAGTCATACGCAGCGAACACCGAAATCGACGTCGCGCTCACGTTTACGACGAGTGGCCGGCCCGGCGGAATCGTGGGGCGCATCGTTCCCGATGGTCACGCATTCACGTTGCGCCAGCACATCTCGTTTCTTCCATTGCCGGACGATGCCTTTCGTCCGCGCGAGCTCGATCCGCGCGTCGGTTTCTTTGGCATTTCGTTCAAGGACTATGGACAACCTATTCAGCGTGCGCTGGAGCAACGATGGATAAGTCGCCACCGCCTCCAGCGCGTTGATCCCGACAATTCGAATTCGCCGATCAAAAATCCGATTCACTATTACGTCGACCCGGGCATCCCCGCGCCGATGAAGCAAGCGACGCTCGATGGTGTGCGGTTCTGGACGGAAGCATTTGATCGCGCTGGCCTCAAGGGCGGATTCGTCGCCGACTTTCTGCCAGACGGAGAAGACCCACTCGACGCGCGATACAACGTGGTCCAGTGGGAGAACCGCAACGAGCGCGGGTGGTCCGTCGGCGGATCGCTCGGCGATCCGCGCACCGGCGAGATTCTCAAGGGCATGGCGCGACTCGATTCGCATCGCGCTCGGACGGATTACAACATCTACGCGGCGTTGATGGGTGCGGACGCAGCGGCCGCCGACACGGCCTTCGTACTTGCTCGTGTGCGCCAGGTGAGCGCGCACGAAGTTGGCCACACGCTCGGCATGGCGCACAACTACATCGCGAGCACAAATGAGCGCGCGTCGGTGATGGACTACCCTGCGCCGCGTGTTCGTCTTGCGTCCAGCGGTGACATCGATATTTCGCAGGCGTACGGGCGCGGGCCGGGCGATTACGATGTCTGGGCAGTGCGATGGGCGTATGGAATTTTCCCCGCCGCAAGCGAGCGCGATTCGCTCATGGCGATCGTGGCGGAAGGTCTGAAGAAAGAGTATCTGTACTTGAGCGATGGCGATGCGCGTCCCGAGAACGCGAGCGACCCGCGCACGAACCTCTGGGATGACGCCGAGTCGCCCTATCTGTTCCTGCAGCATCAGACCGCGGTGCGTCGCGTCGCGTTGTCACGCTTTGGGCTCCGCAACATTCGAATGGGCGAGCCCATTGCGACACTTCAAGAGCGTCTCGCGCCACTGTACTTCTGGCATCGCTTTGCGTTGAACGGCGTGACGAAGACGATTGGCGGAATGATCTACCAGAACGCCGTGCGTGG